>DATENV010000185.1:0-2737 GCA_035274805.1 Sphingomicrobium sp.
TTCTATCTCGCTCGCGCAAGGAGCGGGCTGGGAGGAGCGGCTCGGCGGCGACGGATGACGGGGGAGCGGATGTTGCACGAACAAAGCGCAGCGCGGCCGGCCGGCTGGTACATGATCGCGGCGGCCGCGTCGCTGCTGTTCATGCTCCTCGGCTGCGCCGGGCTTATCATGCATGTGACGACCGACGCAGCCACGCTGCCGCTCGACCAGCGCGCTTTGTTCGAGGCCGAGCCGAAGTGGGTGCTCGCGGCGTCCGCCGTCGGCTTCGTCGCCGGGGCCTATGGCGCGCTGTTGCTGGTTCTCCGCCGCCGAGCCGCCGAGCGCGTGGTTCTGGTGTCGCTGCTGGCGATGCTCGTGTGGCTTGCGGGGATGTTGTTGACGCCGCGTTTTCGCGACTTGCTTTCAACCGGGCAGATCGCCGTGCTGCTCGTTATCGTCGCACTGACCTGGACAATCTTCTGGTTCGCGCGCCACTCGCGGCAGCGCGGCTGGCTTAGCTAGTTCGGGGCGAACAGGCTGAAGCGGTTATCGACCGGCGAACGGTCGACCGAATTCCCCGACGCCGCCGCTTGTGCGCGCGCGTCGCGAACCGAATGTCCGGTAGTTGCGAGCGCGGCGGTGGGGATCGCTAGCAAAACGGCCAGCGCGAGGTCGCCAATCCAGGGGCGGGCAGTCATCGAAAGCTCCAATTCTTTTCACGCCGGCATGCGCCGGACGAACTTGATGTCCCGACGCCGGGGGCAGTGCGAAAGTTCCTGGAGTTACGCCTCCGCAATGATCCTGCTCTAGCCGGGTTATCGCCAGGCGGTTAGAAGGCCGCGCCATGTCGACCTTCACTATCGACACTTCGACGAGCCGCGCGACGCCCTCGCCGGTGCCCGGCAAGCGCACGACCGCGCCCGCGATCCGCGCGCGCAAGGCCGACGGGAAGTCCGAGCAGCCGATCGTGATGCTGACCGCCTACACGATGCGGATGGCGCAGCTGCTCGACCCGCATTGCGACATGCTGCTGGTCGGGGACAGCCTCGGCCAGGTCATCTACGGCCTGCCCTCGACGATCCCGGTGACGATGGAGATGATGTGCGCTCATGGCGCGGCGGTGGTGCGCGGCAGCTGGCATGCGCTGGTCGCGGTCGACATGCCGTTCGGAAGCTATGAGGCCTCGCCGGAGCAGGCGTTCGCCAACGCCTCGCGGATCATGAAGGAAACCGGCTGCGCGGCGGTGAAGCTCGAAGGCGGCGAGGCGATGGCGCCGACCATCGAGTTCCTGACGCATCGCGGCATCCCGGTGATCGGCCACGTCGGCCTGACTCCACAGGCCGTGAATATTCTCGGCGGTTATGGCGCCCGCGGTCGCGAGGACCAGGAAGCGGGCAAGATCCTCGCCGACGCCCGCGCGGTCGATCAGGCGGGAGCCTTCTGCATTGTCGTCGAGGGGGTGCTCGAGGGGCTTGCCAATGCGATCACCCGCGAAGTCGCGGCACCGGTGATCGGCATCGGCGCATCGGCCGAGTGCGATGGCCAGGTGCTGGTGACCGACGACATGCTCGGCATGTTCGAGCGCACGCCGCGGTTCGTCAAACGCTACGACGACCTCGCGGCGCGGATCGGTGAGGCGGCCCGCGCCTATGCCGAGGAAGTGCGTGGCCGGAGCTTTCCGACCGCCGACCAGACCTACCGGCCGAAGGCTTGACGCCCCTTTGCCTTTGCTGCCGCAGCCGCTAGACGAAGCGCCGCCAGCTTTCATTCATCCAGGGTGGGGAAGGGAAGCGACCGGCATGTGGATCCCCCAGCGAGCGGACTGAGGAACGTCTTTGGCGCAGCCCCCGGACATCAACGACACTTTCGTTCGCGAGGTCGACGAGAATCTGCGCCGCGACCAGGTGCGCGATTTCTTCAAGAGCTACGGCGGCTGGCTGATCGCCGCCGTGATCCTGTTCCTCGCCGCCAGCGGTGGCTTTATCTGGTGGAAGCAGTACCGGGTGAAGCAGCACGAAGCGCAGGTTGAGAAGCTCGCGCAAATCTACAAGGACATCGGTACCGGCAACACCGCGCAAGCGCCGCCGCAGCTCGATCAACTGGCAAAGGACGGCAGCAAGGCCGTGCGCGCCACGGCGATGTTCGCGCGCGCCGCGGTTGCGCTTCAGCAGGGCGATGTGAAGCTCGCTACGGACACGTACAAGTCGATTGCGGACGACAGCGGCTTACCCAAGTCGTTCCGCGATGCCGCGCTGATCCGTCAGACCGCACTGCAGTTCGACCAACTTCAGCCGCAGGAGGTGATCACCCGCCTTCAGCCCTTCGCCAAACCGGGCGAGCCATGGTTCGGCAGTGCCGGCGAAATGACCGCGATGGCCATGGTCAAGCAAGGCAAGCGGCAGGAAGCGGGCCAGTTGTTCGCCGCCATCGCCAAGGATGCGGGCGTTCCGCAGACCATTCGCGCGCGGGCCGTGCAAGTCGCCGGTTCGCTCGGCGTCGACGCCAGCGCCGCGCTTCAGCCCCAGGCCCAGTAGGACCGAGAATGACAAGATCGACGTATTTCCGCGTTTCCCTCCTTCTCGCCATGACGCTCGCCGCCAGCGGCTGCGGCCTGCTCAAGAAGGGCAAGGGGCCAAGCACGCCGGTGCTCGGGCAGCGCATCGCGGTGCTTACCGGCGAGGGCGATGTCGCCGTCGATCCGGCGACCGCGGCGCTGCCGATGGCTCTGCCGCAGCAAACGGTCAACGCCGACTGGACG
>DATENV010000186.1:0-2083 GCA_035274805.1 Sphingomicrobium sp.
CGGCTTACCGCATGTGCTAACAGCCCGGCCGGATCGCCGTTAAGGATGTTGGCAGCCGCCCCATTTGAGTGCTAAAAAATTTGGTAGAAGGCCTTGTCTCACCGGAACATTCGGCCTATGTCGTGACCGGTAGCGCTGGCACTCGCTGGCGCCGACTGCCAACAATTCAAAATCGCAAATATCTTCAGAAACTTAGGAGGACTGCATGAAATTCCGTCCGCTTCACGACCGCGTCGTGGTCAAGCGCATCGACGCCGAAGAGAAGACCGCCGGCGGCATCATCATTCCGGACACTGCCAAGGAAAAACCCTCGCAGGGCGAAATCACCGCCGTCGGCCCCGGTGGCCGCGACGAGAGCGGCAAGCTGATCCCGATCGACCTCAAGGTGGGTGACCGGGTGCTGTTCGGCAAGTGGTCCGGCACCGAAGTCAAGATCGACGGCGAGGAGCTGTTGATCATGAAGGAAAGCGACATCATGGGCGTCCTCACCGACCTGCCCGCCTCCAAGAAGAAGGCCGCGTAAAGCGCCGCCTCCCCTCCATTTGTAATCCCAAGGAAAACCAAACATGGCTAGCAAGGAAGTCAAATTCGGCGTCGATGCCCGCGACCGTATGCTGCGCGGCGTCGAGATCCTGAACAACGCGGTCAAGGTCACGCTCGGTCCGAAGGGCCGCAACGTGGTGCTCGACAAGTCGTTCGGCGCCCCCCGCATCACCAAGGACGGCGTCACCGTCGCCAAGGAGATCGAGCTCGAGGACAAGTTCGAGAACATGGGCGCGCAGATGGTGCGCGAGGTCGCCTCGAAGTCGGCGGACGCGGCCGGCGACGGCACCACCACCGCGACCGTACTCGCGGCTGCGATCGTCAAGGAAGGCGCCAAGTCGGTTGCCGCCGGCATGAACCCGATGGATCTGAAGCGCGGTATCGATCTGGCTGTGGACGCCGTGGTCGCCGACCTCGTGAAAAACTCCAAGAAGGTCACCTCGAACGAGGAAATCGCCCAGGTCGGCACCATCTCCGCCAACGGCGATGCCGAGATCGGCAAGTTCCTCTCCGACGCGATGAAGAAGGTCGGCAACGAGGGCGTCATCACGGTGGAAGAGGCCAAGAGCCTCGAGACCGAGCTGGACGTCGTCGAAGGCATGCAGTTCGACCGCGGCTATATCTCGCCCTACTTCGTCACCAACGCCGACAAGATGCGCGTCGAGATGGATGACCCCTACATCCTGATCAACGAGAAGAAGCTGTCGTCGCTGAACGAGCTGCTGCCGCTGCTCGAAGCCGTGGTGCAGACCGGCAAGCCGCTGCTGATCGTCGCCGAAGACGTCGAGGGCGAGGCGCTGGCAACGCTGGTCGTCAACCGCCTGCGCGGCGGGCTGAAGGTCGCCGCCGTCAAGGCGCCGGGCTTCGGCGATCGCCGCAAGGCCATGCTGCAGGACATCGCGGTTTTGACCGGCGGTCAGGCGATCTCGGAAGATCTCGGCATCAAGCTGGAGAACGTGACCCTGCAGATGCTCGGCCGCGCCAAGAAGGTGATGATCGACAAGGAGAACACCACCATCGTCAACGGCGCCGGCAAGAAGGCCGACATCGAGGCGCGGGTGCAGCAGATCAAGGCGCAGATCGAGGAGACCACCTCGGACTACGACCGCGAGAAGCTGCAGGAGCGTCTGGCCAAGCTCGCGGGCGGCGTCGCGGTGATCCGCGTCGGCGGCGCGACCGAGGTCGAGGTCAAGGAGCGCAAGGACCGCGTGGATGACGCGATGCATGCCACCCGCGCCGCGGTCGAGGAAGGCATCGTCCCGGGCGGCGGCGTCGCGCTGTTGCGCGCCTCCGAGCAGCTCAAGGGCATCCGGACCAAGAACGACGACCAGAAGACCGGCGTCGAGATCGTCCGCAAGGCGCTGTCCTGGCCGGCCCGCCAGATCGCGATCAACGCAGGCGAGGACGGCAGCGTCATCGTCGGCAAGATCCTCGAGAACAAGACGTATAATTTCGGCTTCGACTCGCAGACCGGCGATTACGGCGACCTCGTCAAGAAGGGCATCATCGACCCGACCAAGGTGGTTCGCGCGGCGATCCA
>DATENV010000187.1:0-2984 GCA_035274805.1 Sphingomicrobium sp.
CGCCACAGGATCGAAGCGCAACCTTCGGGCGAAATCACGGAATAGACGGCGTGCTCGAACATCAGGACTCGGTTGGCCGAGGCGATGGCGACAGCGCCCCCGGAGCCGCCCTCGCCGACGATCACCGCGACTAGCGGCACACCGAGCGCGAGGCATTCCTCGGTCGAGCGGGCGATTGCCTCGGCCTGGCCACGTTCCTCCGCCTGGACGCCGGGGAAGGCGCCGGGCGTGTCGACCAACGTCACCACCGGGATGCCGAACCGATCGGCCAGCCGCATCAGCCGGATTGCCTTGCGATAGCCCTCCGGCTTGGCCATCCCGAAATTGTGCCTGAGGCGGGAAGCGGTATCGTCGCCCTTCTCGTGGCCGAGCAGCATTACCCGCCGGCCATCGATCCGCGCGAAGCCGCCGATGATCGCCGGGTCGTCGCCGAACGCCCGATCGCCCGCGAGCGGCAGGAAATCGTCGGCGATGCCGGCGATATAGTCCTTGAAGTGCGGACGATCCGGATGGCGCGCGACCTGCGCCTTCTGCCAGGGCGTCAGCTTGGCATAGGTGTCCCGCAGCAGCTTGTTGGCCTTGGTCTCGAGCCGGCCGACTTCGGCGTCGATGTCGATGTCGGAGCTGTTTGCCGTCTCACGTAGCTCGGCGACGCGCGTTTCAAGCTCGGCGATCGGCTTTTCGAAGTCGAGGTAATTCAGCATGTGGAGCGGGCGGGTAGGCCGAAGCCGCCGTGGCCGTCAACGACGCCGCGTCGCGAGAGGATGCCGCGCGTTGACCAACTCGACCAGTCGCGCGCTGTCAACGTGGGTATAAATTTGGGTCGTCGCGATGTCGGCATGGCCGAGCAGCGACTGCAGCACACGCAGGTCAGCGCCGCCCGAGAGCAAATGCGTCGCGAACGCATGGCGGAGGACGTGCGGGCTGACCCTCTCCGGCGCGATCCCGGCATCGGCCGCCATGATCCTGACGATCTGAAACAGACGAACACGGCTGAGGTGCGACCTGCCGCTGGGAAACAGCCACAAGGTGCCGCCGGGAGCCACTTCCAGCCATTTGCCGACAGCCGCCTGTGCTCGCGAGGAGATCGGCAGCAGCCGCTCCTTTTCCCCCTTGCCGCGAACCATCAGGAAGGGCTGACCGGGACGAACCGCGCCGCGCGGCAGGCCGACCAACTCACTTGCCCTAAGGCCCGAGCCGTACAGCAATTCGAGCAGCGCGAGGTTGCGGAGGCCGGTCAGTTCGCCGCTCGCGGCGCGATCCTCGGCGGCGGCGAACATGCGGTTGACCTCGTCGGTTTCGAGGATCCGCGGCAGCGGGCGCTCGAACCGCGGACGCGGCAAAGCCTCCGAAGGGTCGTCCGAGCGCAGGCCATCGTCGACTAAGAAGCCGAAGAACCGCCGCAGCGCGGCCGAGCGCCGGGCAACTGTCGAAGGGGCGAGCTCCGCCCATTGAGCGCCGAGCCGCGACAGGTCCTCGCTGGTAGCGCGACCGATTGAGCCGACGCTCTCGGCCGACCGTTCTAGGTCGTTGCGGTATGCGGCAAGCGTGTGCCGGGAGGAGCCGGCTTCGGCGGCCATCATGTCGAGGAAGCGGTCGACCAGAGCCCGGTCGTCGGGGCTCACCTTCGTGGCCTTTTTGCCTGTGTCACGTGCGTGAGAGGGCCTCGGCGGCAATCATCCGGGCCGTAAATCCCTGGCCGGTCCGGCTGAGCGCTGAGACGGCGTGATAAAGATGCGAGGCGGGCACGCGATCGAAGAAGGGCGTCTGGAAACCTGTGCCGGTCAGCACGAGCACGGTCCCCCCTTGTCCGCGCGCGGCGGCGGCATCGATCATTTTCGTCCAGCTGGTGACGTGGCCCAGCCCAAGCCCATAGCGGCGATTGAGCGAATTGGCGGTGTCGGTGCTGATTCGGCCAAGACCCGCCAAACCGGCGACGAGTAGCGCGCTGCGGACACGATTGCGGCTGTTATCCCGACGAATGAACCCGTTGATGCGGCCGCTCGCCGCATCGGCAACATTGGGCGACGCTAGCGCGAGCATCGCCCAGCAACGGTCATCCTCGGCGTCGTCCATGCTGCCGAGGACCGGAATCCAACGTGCCGCGGCCTGGTCATAGCCGCCGGCAAGCATTGCCGAGATGAGGTCGGGCGCATCCTTGCCGAGCTTCGCGTCGGGCTCGACCAGCGACGCCGCGCGCGCCGCCAATGCTCGGGCGCCCTCCTTGGCAAACCGATCCTTGCCCAGCGCCAGCAGCCGGCGGATCGCGGCAATCCGGGTATCGTCATCCTTGCCGACAAAGGCCTGGCGGACCTGCCACGCGTCGCTGTCGGGAAGGTCACTTGGGTCGGTCGAATCGTACATCGCCGAATAGAGGTCGACGAGCGATTGCGACGAGAGGACACCGAGGCCGGCGGCGATCATCGCCGATGGCATACGCTGCTCCGCCGTCAGCATCGGCGCGCGAGCCTGAAACGCACGAAGTTGCGGCGAGGCGGGACTCAGAAGCCGATCGGGCGGCGTCGCACCTGTTCCGGTCGCGAGGCCAAACCGCCAGGCCGTGAGGGAATCAACCGGCTCCCACTCGATCGTGGCGGTGCGGCCGTTGGCGCCCGCGCCAACGACCTTCTCGGCTAGCGCCAGATCGATCCCGCCGATGCGTCCGAACCGGCGCGCCTGGTCGATCATCGCCGACGCCGATTCCGGTTCGCCTGCGAGGGCGGCGCACATCGCCTGGACGAGCCGCAGAATCGCCGCGTCGTGCTTCCGAATGCCGTCTTCGAGCGGGCACAGCGCGGGCGGATCGGCGCTGGCCAGTGCGCTCTGCACCCCGACTTGCACCATCTTCGGCGTAAACCGGTCGGCATCGACGCCGGCGACGAGCATTCGCGCAGCATCGGCCTCGCCGAGCCGAAGCAGCAGCCACGAGCGCTCCGCCACCCAATCGACGGGATTGACGTTGACCGGGGCCCGGACCCTGGCGA
>DATENV010000188.1:0-2729 GCA_035274805.1 Sphingomicrobium sp.
GGCAGCCGAGGATGCCGACGGTCGCGACCAGCGTCGCCGCGGGCGCCCGGAACTTGCGCTCGGCGTTCGGCTCGCGCCGGCGCAGGACGAGCATCGCCGCGCAGACAGCGACGAACGCCGCCAGCGTCCCGGCGTTGGCGAGCGCGGCAATCGCCGTCAGCGGGATCAGGCCGGCAAACACCGACGTCACGACCGCGGTGAAGATGGTGATCCGCACCGGCGTCCCGCGCCGCGACACCCGGGCGAGGTTGCTCGGCAGCAGCCCGTCGCGGGCGACGGTGAAGAAGATGCGGCTCTGGCCGTAGAAGAAGGCGAGGATGACGGTCGGCAGCGCGATCACCGCCGACGCCCCGAGCACCCGCGCCGCCCACGGCTGGCCGATCTCGCGCAGGATCAACGCCAGCGGCTCGGCGCTGTCGGCGAAGCCGGTGTAGGCGACCGCGCCGATCGCGGCGGCCGCGACGACCATATAGATGAGCACGCAGACCAGCATCGAGCCGACGATCCCGATGGCGAGGTCGCGGCTCGGGTTCTTGGCTTCCTCCGCGGCGGTCGCGATCGCGTCAAACCCGTAGAAAGCGAAGAAGATGATCGCCGCGGCGGCCATCACGCCGACCTCGCTGCCCGAGGGGCCGCTGCGGGGAAAGCCAAAGGGCATGAAGGGCTCGAAGTGCGAGGCATCGAACACGGGCAGCGCAACCGCGATGAACATCGCCAGGGCCGCCATCTTGATGGCAACGAGGATCGCATTGACCGTCGCGCTCTCGCGCGTTCCGGCGATCAGCATCCCGGCGACGACCCAGATGATGAAGATCGCCGGGAGGTTGAGGACGCCGCCGAGCTCGGGCCCCTGGACCAGCGCATCGGGCAAGCCGAGGCCGATCGACTTCAGGAACCCGGCCGCATAGCCCGACCAGCCGACCGCGACCGCGCTGACCACCAGCGTATATTCGAGGATCAGGGCGACGCCGATCATCCAGGCGATCAGCTCGCCGAACACGACGTAGCTGTACGTATAGGCCGAGCCCGACGCCGGGATCATCGTCGCGACCTCGGCATAAGCGAGCGCGGCGCAAGCGCAGATCAGGCCGGCGATGGCGAAAGAGAGGATGACTGCCGGCCCGGCCTTGCCCGCGCCGACGCCGATCAGGGTCAGGATGCCGGTTCCGACGATCGCGCCAACGCCGAGCGCGACGAGGTGCGGCCAGCCGAGCGACTGCTTGAGCCGATGGTGCTCGGGCATGTCCTCGCGCGCCACCACCGGCTTGCGGACGTTCCAGTTCTTCATGCGTGCGGGCTCCCCCTCTTCCCCTCGCGTCCGAGCGTAGCGAAGCGCTCCGGCGACGCAACTGCCATGCCGCCTGCGAATCCGCGCGTGAACGCCCTTAAGTTCACTAAAGTCACGTGGTTGGCGCCATTTTTCGTGAACTTAGGCGGGACGGCGTTCGACGCGCGCAATGACAGGATTGGAATTCCGTCATTGGACGAAGCCAAGCACAATTCGGCGGCTGTAGGACAGCGAAATTCGCGCTACCTGCCGGGGCTTTACGCCCTAATAATCCTTGCTGACGCGGACGGCCGCGCTCGAGCGGCCGATGGTGGAGACGGTCGACAGCAGCGAAAGCCAGCGGGTCATCTGATATTCGACCTGGGTCGCCGAATAGCCCTGCCCGTCGGTCACCACCTCAACGAACAATTTGCGGGTGATATATTTGCCCGCAGCAATCGCGGTCTTCTGCCCGGTCGCGACGTCGGCAGGGACGATCCGCAGCCGGTCGAGCCCGACCGCGCGGCGGAGCGCGTTGATCGGGTCGAGACTGCCGCTGCCCGACTGCAGCGCGGCGACCGCCGAGGCGAGCTGAAGCGCCTCGGGCGCCGACAGGTTGGTGATCGAGGTGCCGAACAGGATGCGCGACAGCAGCTCGTCCTGCGGCATCGGCGGCGAGCTGGCAAAGGTGATCTCCGGCTTGAGCCCGGTGCCCTGGACCGCGACCGTCGCGTCGAGCCCCTGGACCGCGGCCTCGGCATGGATATCGAGCAACGGGTCGGGCGGGCTTTCGCCGCGGAAGCGGATCACGCCGCGGTCGAGCCGGAAGATGCGGCCGGCGAAGTCGTAATTGCCCTGGACGAGGTCGGCGCGGCCGGTGAAGCGCGGCTGGTCGGCGAGGCCGCCGATCTGGAGGTTGGTCCGCCAACGGCTGTTGATGCCAAGGCCGGTGACCTGGAGGTCGCTGCCGGCGAGCTTGAGGTCGAGCCGCCACGGATGAAGCTGCGCCGGCTCGATCACGTCCTCGGCGTCGAGCCCGGTCTCGCGCACATTGAGCTGCGGCACAGCGGCCGCCGCGCTGGCGCGTCCGAGCTGGAAGTGGCCCTTGTTGAGCCGCAAATCGCCGGAGATCGTGCCGCCGTTCGCGTCGGACTTGAGCTGGAGCGGGCCGGTGACCCGCGCGGCGACATCGTCGCGGTTGAGCAGCAGCGCCTGGCTCGCGTTGAACGAGAGGTTGAGCAAGGTCTTGCCGCCCGAGAAGGTGACGTTGCCGCTGCCCGAGACGCTGCCGCCGCCGCTGGTCTGGCCGGTGATCCGGCTGAAGATCAATTGCGGGCCGGAGAAGCGCGCCTGGGTCGCGAGATGATCGATCACCATGCCGGTCACCGGGCTTTCGAGCCGCGCGTTCTGCGTCTTCAGCGCCCCGCGAATGACCGGGTCCGCCAGGCGCCCGCCAATGTCT
>DATENV010000189.1:0-5596 GCA_035274805.1 Sphingomicrobium sp.
AACGTTCGCGCGTGCTCGAGCGGGCTGGCATGAGCCTCGCCAAGCTCAATGCAATCCTCGCCCGGCAGGTGCCCGATGCAGAGAAGCGCCGCCGGGCCGATTTCGTGATCGACACCGGGACCGACCTATCCACAACTGAAAGCCAGGTCCGCGAAATCCTCGCTTGTCTCGGCGCCGCTCCGCGTGGTTAGATTCGCCTCATGCGGGAGATCGTATTCGACACCGAAACCACGGGGCTAAACCCGGCCGGCGGCGACCGCATGGTCGAGATCGGCTGCATCGAGATCGTCAACCGCGTTGAAACCGGCCGCACCTTCCACGCTTACTTCAATCCCGAGCGGGACATGCCGTTCGAGGCGCAGGAAGTGCACGGCCTCAGCAATCTGTTCCTGTCGGACAAGCCGCGCTTTTCCGAACTGGCCGAGGAGTTGCTCGATTTCCTCGAGGACTCGCCACTGGTCGCGCACAACGCCGGTTTCGATTTCGGCTTCCTCAATTTCGAGCTCGAGAAATGCGGCCGCTCGACCGTGTCGATGCATCGGATGGTGGACACGCTGACGCTCGCCCGCTCGCGGCACCCGGGCGCCAAGCACAGCCTCGACGCCTTGTGCATGCGCTTCGGGATCGACCGCAGCCACCGCGTCAAGCATGGCGCGCTGCTCGACGCCCAGCTGCTCGCCCAGGTCTATGTCGAGCTCACCGGCGGACGGCAGATCGGGCTTGGCCTGGTGGCCGATGCCGGCACCGTCACCATCCAGCAATCAGCGCGGCCGGTGACCATCCGCGAGCCGCGCCCGGCGCGGCCGCACGCGGCGCTCGCCGAGGAACTCGAACGGCACCGCGCGTTTATTGCCAGGCTCGTCAATCCGCTGTGGGAACGCCTCGCCCGCGCCGGTTGACGCGGGGTTCGGCGCGGTCCTAAGCGCGCCACAGCTAAAGGAGCCAGGCACAGTGGACGTACGGGTCGCGGGTCACCAGGTCGATACCGGCGACACGCTGCGTGAGCATGCTCAGCGGCGCGTCGCGGAAATCACGGAGAAATATTTCTCGCGGTCGGTGGGAGCCAACGTCACCTTCGGACGGGGCCCGAACAACGATTATACCTGCGACATCATCGCGCCGGTGGCCCAGGGCATGGTGCTAAAGGCTTCGTATAGCGGCCGCGAGCCGGAAATTGCGTTCAACGGCGCCGCCGACCGCATCGAAAAGCAGCTCCGCCGCTACACCAACCGGCTCAAGGAGCATAAGGTCGACGGCACGGCGCAGGACTATATTGAGAACGCCGCCTACACGGTTTTTTCAGGCGCCGGCCGCGAGGACGAAAAGCCGGCGGAATTCCCGGCCATCATTGCCGAATCGGCGGTCGACATTCCCGATTCGAGCGTGTCCGACGCGGTCATGCTGATGGACCTGCGCAATACCACCGCGCTGATGTTCAGGAACAGCGCGACCGGCGAGTTCAACATGATCTACCGGCGCGATGACGGGAACATCGGCTGGGTCGAGCCGCACACCGACTAACCCTTTTCGAAACTTAAAGCGGCCAAGGTGCGACTGGTCGCACCAGTCACGAGTATTCGTTCTATGCACCTTGCCGATTTCCTCGACTGCGACGCGATCAAGACCGCGCTCCCAGGCGGCAACAAGCGCTCGCTGATGAAGCAGCTCGCCGAGCTTGCCGGGCAGCGGCTGGGCATCGAGCCGGGGGCCGTCGTTGCGGGGCTCAACGAGCGCGAGCAGCTCGGCTCGACCGGTTTCGGGCAAGGCGTTGCGATCCCGCACGCCAAGATCGAGCAGCTGCCGCAAATCTACGGCTTGTTCGCAAGGTTGAGCGATTCGGTGGATTACAAGGCGATCGACGGCCGCCCCGTGGACCTGGTCTTCCTGCTGTTGTCGCCGCCCGACGCGGGCGCGGAGCATTTGAAGGCGCTCGCCGCGATCAGCCGCGTGACGCGCGATGCCGCGACTCTCGAGCGGTTGCGCGGAGCGCGCAGCCGCGATGCGCTCGCGGCGGTGCTGATGGGCGCCGACGAGCGGGACGCGGCCTGAGCAGCGACCGTCTCCCGACCCACGTCGAGGTCGCGGCGCTGATGCGCCGGGCGAGCAGCGAAGGCGGTTTCGCCACAGTAATGAAAAAGGGTGACGAGGACCGGGGATCGCTGCTGTTGTTCGTCAGCAGCCGCGGGGTTCACGTCGGCTGCCTCGAGCGCATGCTGGCCGTGGATGGCAGCTATCGCTGGGGAGTCGTCGGGCCAGGTGAGTCGGCCGGTTCCGGCGAAATCGCCGATTTCCTCGCCCGCCGGGCACGGTTCGACGAGGATTTGTGGGCGATCGAACTGGACATCGCGGACGCCGAACGGTTCATCGCTGAAACAACCTTAACAGGTTGACCCTGTCGTTGATCGCGTGAAACTTGATCCAACAACAAGAGCGGGGGGCATTTCCCGAGCATCAGCTGCTCGAAATGCCACGCGAGACGGGGAATCACGGCGGGCGCTCACCAAGTATTCGTAAGTAATCGAGCGTGCTTTCGGGTTTCACCGCACTTTTTACGGTCAGAATGTTGGCATCTTTTCGCTCAGCGCTGCTGATGATTGCTGCGCTTACCGCGACAGTTATTGCTCCGGCCAAGGCCGGACCTTCCGGCGAGCCTCTGCTCCCGGCGACGAACGCGGCCCTTCCCGAGGTGCCGGTTCCCCAATTGCTCGACCCGCAGGGCGAGCCGAACCTCGCCCAGCCGCCGGCAGCGGACACCGAGGACCAAGAGACTCCAGCCGTTGAGCCCGCTGTGAGGCCGACCGGCGACCTCGCTGACATGGTCGCGCAGCTGCGCGGACCGGACGCGGGCAGCCGCGAGCTCGAATGCCTCGCCACCGGCATTTACTTCGAATCGAAGAGCGAGCCGCTCGCCGGCCAGCTCGCCGTCGGCAAGGTGATCGCCAATCGCGCCGACAGCGGCGGCCGGTTTCCGGGCACCTATTGCGGCGTGCTGTTCCAGCGCGGCCAATTCTCGTTTGTTCACGGCCGGACGCTGCCGAAGGTGGCGCGGACGAACCGGCAGTGGCAGACCGCGGTCGCGATCGCCAAGATCGTCGACCAGGACCTCAAGGAATCGGCGGTCGGCAACGCGCTGTTCTTCCATGCGCGCTATGTGTCGCCGGGCTGGCGCATGAAGCGCGTCGCCTCGATCGGCAACCACGTCTTCTACCGCTAAACCTGAGGACGACGCATCGACAGCGGGCGGGTTTCGGCTCGCCCGCTTTCTTTCTGGGCCCAGCCCATCGCCCAGTTGGCTGTGTTTGCGGTTTGTTCTACGGTGCGCCGATGGCCACCCTGCCCGATTCCCTGTGCTTCACCGATGCCCCGCCGATCGCCGCCGAGGTCGCGCGCGGGGTCACCCGCTTGTTCTGCCGCCAGGACCTGTTCGCGGTGTGCGAGATGCCGCTGCCCAACGGCCGCCGAGCCGACCTGATGGCGATCGACGGCAAGGGCGGCTTCACCATCGTCGAGATCAAGGTCGCGAAGGCCGACCTGCTCGGCGACGGCAAATGGACCGACTATCTCGATTATTGCGACCGGTTCTTCTGGGCGGTGCCGCCTCACCTGGCGCGGATCCTCGATGAGGATCGATATTTGCCGAGCGCGGCAGGGCTGATCGTCGCCGACCGCTACGACGCCGCTGTTGTCCGCGAGGCGCTGCACCGGCCGCTGGCGCCCGCGCGGCGCAAGGCCGAACTGCTGCGCTTTGCGCGCCGGGCCGCGCGCCGCCTCGCGGCCCAGGTCGACCCCTCGCTCGGCGACCTTACTTAGCCGCCGAAGCCGCGGGCTTTGGCTTCTTGTCCTCGATCAGCTTCAGGATGTCGCGGGCGCGCGGATCGCGCGTCGCATAGTCGCGCGCCGAATAGCCCGCGGCGGCGTCGGTCTTGTCGGGGTTGGCGCCGGCGTTGAGCAACAGCCGGGCGACGCGCGGGTTGCGCTGCTGGACGGCGACGATCAGCGGAGTCTCGCCCATCCGGTTGTCGGCATCGACCTTGGCGCCCATTTGCAGCAGCCATTCGACCGCGCGCTCGAAGCCGACGCGCGCCGCGGCGATCAGCGGCGTGTCGCCACCTTTGCCCTTGAGGTTCGGGTCGGCGCCCTTGTTGAGCAGGAAGCCGGTCCATTGCTCGTCGCTGCGGTTGATCGCGATGATGAGGCCGGTGTCGCCGCTGCCGTCCCTGGTGTCGACAAACCCCTTCGGGTGACTGTCGAGCAGTTGGGTCGCCTTGGTCCCGTCGCTCTTCCTGACCGCCTCGGTAAATTGATAGCCGTCGGTGCCGAGCGACTGCGCCGCCGCCGGCGCGGCAACCAGCGCCGATGCGATGAGAATGGCAAAACCCAGCTGTTTCACGACCTTATGCCCCGATCTACCCGCTTGATTGCCCGCGCTTAGCAGAGCAAGGCTCGACTTGTCATGAACGGGGACGCGCCATTCTGGGAGAAACCGCTCGCCACGCTCGACCGCGGCGAATGGGAGGCGTTGTGCGACGGCTGCGGCCGCTGCTGCGTGCACAAGCTCGAGGACGAGGACAGCGGGCTCCTCTACCCGACCAATGTCGCGTGCAAGCTGCTCGACCGCCGCAACGGCCGCTGCCTCGATTACAAGCACCGGATGAAGCTGGTCAGCGATTGCGTGAAGCTCGACCGGACAAACCTCGGCGGTCTCGACTGGCTGCCGACGACCTGTGCCTACCGGCTTCGCGCCGCCGGCGAGCCGCTGCCTGAATGGCACTATCTGATCTCGGGCAGCCGCGAGACGGTCCACGAGGCCGGCCAGTCGACCCGCGGGTGGACCGTCAGCGAGGACGATGCCGGCGAGCTCGAATATCATGTGGTCGACCGCGCGCTCTGAAGCCGCGCTGGAAGCCTCGCTTCCAGTCCCGATAGAAATCCGTCCGATTCGCGGCGCGCGGCGGCTGCGGCTCCGGTTCGACGAGGCCGGCGGGGTGCTCAAGCTGACCTGCCCGCTACGCACCAGCCGCCGATCTGCGCTCGCCTGGGCGCTCGACCAGCGCGACTGGATCGAGGCGCAACTGGCGCGCGCCGAGCCGGCCGAGCCGTTCGAAGCCGGGGCGACGATCCCGATCGAGGGCGCGGAAGTCCGGATCGCATGGGACGCAGCGGCGCCGCGAACCCCGCGGCTCGACGGCGGCGAATTGCGATGCGGCGGGCCCGAGGCGGGCCTCGCCCGCCGGGTGGAGCTGTTCCTCAAGCGCCGCGCGCTCGACGTCATGTCGCGCGAGGTCGCCGACTATGCCGCTGCGGCCGGAGTGTCCGCCCGCTCGGTCAGCGTCGGCGATGCGGGCACGCGCTGGGGCAGCTGCTCGTCACAGGGACGGATCCGCCTCAGCTGGCGGCTGATCCTCGCGCCGCCGGAGGTGCGGCGCTACGTCGTCGCGCACGAGGTCGCGCACCTGACCCACCTCGACCACAGCGCGAGGTTCAAGGCGCTGGAGGCGCGGCTTTACGGGCCGGGACTCGCCGAGGCGAAAGCGGCGCTACGCCGTCTCGGGCCGCGGCTGCGAAGGGTCGGGCGCCGGCGTTGATTCGGGCTGCG
>DATENV010000190.1:0-2177 GCA_035274805.1 Sphingomicrobium sp.
CTTGCGGATGAGGTTGGGCGGGACCTTGCCGGGGCGGAAGCCGGGCATGCGGACCTGCGGCGCGATGCGCTTCACTTCCTGCTCGACCCGTGCCTCGATGTCCTCGGCCGGAATGGTCAGCATGAAGGCGCGCTTGAGGCCCTCGTTCTCAGTCTCGACAGTCTTGATGGTCACGTTCGTAAATCCCGGACTAGAAACAACTCAGCGACTGCGCGGCGATTTTCGTCCTCGCCTGTCCCTTGGACAGGCTGCGGGCGAAAATGGTGCGGGCGAAGGGACTCGAACCCCCACATCTTTCGATAC
Source organism: Sphingomicrobium sp. (assembly GCA_035274805.1). Lineage (GTDB taxonomy): Bacteria > Pseudomonadota > Alphaproteobacteria > Sphingomonadales > Sphingomonadaceae > Sphingomicrobium. The sequence goes on from DATENV010000190.1 coordinate 304, forward strand.
TGGAACCTAAATCCAGCGCGTCTACCAATTCCGCCACGCCCGCGCGGACGCTTTCAAGGTGCGCGGCCTATAACAGGGACGGCCCGTGGGGCAACCCGCGGCGCACCGGCAACACCCGCTTGCGCCAAGCGTTCAGCAGGCAAGGAGACCAATTGATGCAACAACTTCCGCCGATCCCGGAGGAGCCCGGCAGCCCGCCGAGCACGCCGGAGCCGTCGCAACCGGGGCAGCCGACGCCCGCTCCTCCCGAGGAGCCAGGGCAAAACCCCAATATCGACGTGCCTTCACCGCCTTCGCCGGGGACTCAGCCGCCGACGACGCCGATCTCGCCGGTCGGCTAGCGCCTCAGCTGGGCCGAAGCGACTATCGCCTCGAAGTCGGGCAAGGTCGCGTCCCAGTAATGCGACTTCGCCGCGTCGAGCAGGATCAGGTAAAGCTCGCCGTTGATCACCACGCCGACCACGCGGCCGCGCCGCCAAAGCTCGTCGCTGTCGAGATGCTCGTAGTCGAGCTGGAAGCCGTTGGTGCCGAGGAACGGCCGCGGCTGCAGCGACAGCGTGCGGAAATCGACCGCTCCGCCGCGCACCCGGTACAGGCTCTCGATCATCGCCGCGATCTCGGGCGGCGTCATGTTCGAACGGAACAGCGGGACCTGCTGGTTCGCGGTCCGCCGTTGCCGGATCAGGCTCTTGCCATTTCTGAGGCCGGTAACGAAGCTCATGCCGTCGAGCAGCGGCCCGTTGAGCGTCCAGTCCTCGACCTGCCGGATGTCCTCGAAGAAGATCGGGCGATGGCGGTTCCAGGGGCGCGGCGCCACCACCGACATGCTGCGGTCGCCGACGTTGAGCCGCTGGACGCGGACGAACGAATAATCGCTGTAGCCGTAATCGCCGCCGCCGACCGACGAGCAGGCGGCCAGCGCCGCCGCGGCTGCGAGCACCCCAATGTTGCGAAGTTTCTTCACCCGATAGCTCCTCACCCGGCCATCTGCCGCACCCAGGCGGCATCCGGCGCGTCGGGTTTCATCGTCAAATAGCGCGTGAACGCGGCCTTGGCCTCGGCGGCCCGCCCCTGCTTCAGCAGCGCAATGCCATGCCAGCGCCAGGCGTCCGCCGGCGCATCGGGATAGGCGACCGCCGCGGCATAGCTTTGCGCCGCGCGCGGTTCGTCGCCGGCCCGGTTCCTGAGCCGCCAGACCTCGCCCTCGTAGAAGCGCAGCAGCCCGTTCCAGCCGTCCTGGGCGAGCGTCTGGATCAGATACTGGCTGGCGCCCGGATCGTTGAGCTTGACCTGGTCGTCGAGCAGCATCGCCCGGATCGGGCCGATGGTCGACAGGTAGCGCGCGCGCTTATCGTCATACCGCTTGCCGGGCACGGTGATCTCCGCCGCGTCGGCGCGCAGGTCGACCATGCGCGACCCTTCCGACGGGTGGGTGTCGAACAGCGAGCCGCGGCGGCGGCGCTTGCCGCGATAGCGCGCGCTGGCGTCCGCCTCGCCGATCAGCTGCTGCCAGATGTTCGCCATCTCGATCGGCGGATAGCCGGTGTCGGCGAGCAGCTTGGCGCCCATCGCGTCGGCCTCGGCCTCCATTGCCCGGCTGTACTGGAACAGCGACAGGATCGCTCCGAGCTGCGCCAGCTGGACATAGTCGCCGAGATAGACCCCGGCGCCGGCGCCGCCGACGCCGGCGAGCATCGAGCCAATCGCCAGCAGGTCGGTCTTGCGCTTCTGGTCGCGCCAGGAGCGGATCATGTGCCGGCGAAGGAAATGGCCGGACTCGTGCGCGATCACGCCCGCCAGCTGTGCCTCGTTGCGCATGCGCAGCAACAGGCCCGAGAAAATGACCGCGAAACCCGTCGGGAACATCATCGCGT
>DATENV010000191.1:0-2309 GCA_035274805.1 Sphingomicrobium sp.
ATGGCGCCGAGCGGGACCTGGAGACGCGCCGCAACGGCCGCGTTCTTGTCCGACGAGACCTTGATCAGGATCTCGCCCTCGTACGAGGTGACGATCCGCTGGCCCTCGGGGTTGGTGACGGCGACCAGCCGGTCGCCGTACTCGATGGTTCCCGCGACCTTCGACTTCCGCGCGGTGGCCTCGGCGATACGCGCCGCGGTGCCGCCGATGTGGAAGGTGCGGAGGGTCAGCTGCGTGCCCGGCTCGCCGATCGACTGGGCGGCGATGATGCCGACGGCCTCGCCGATGTCGACCATCGACATCGTCGCCAGGTTGCGGCCGTAGCACATCCGGCAGAGGCCACGCTTGGCCTCGCAGGTGAGCACCGACCGGATCTTCACCGTCTCGATCCCCGACTCCTCGATCGCGCGCGCCGTGTCCTCGTCGATCAGCTGGCCGGCCTCGACCAGCAGCGTCGCCCGACCCGACTCATCGCGCTCGTGCGGATCCTCGACATCCTCGGCGGCCACGTTGCCGACGATGCGCTCGGACAGCGGCTCGATGACGTCCTCGCCTTCCTTGAGGGCGCCGATCTCCAGCCCCATGATGGTCCCGCAATCCTCCTCGGTGATCGTCACGTCCTGCGCGACGTCCACGAGGCGGCGCGTGAGGTAGCCGGCGTCGGCCGTCTTGAGCGCCGTGTCGGCCAAGCCCTTGCGCGCGCCGTGCGTTGAGATGAAGTACTGCAACACGTTCAGCCCTTCGCGGAAGTTCGCCCTGATGGGCGTTTCGATGATTTCGCCGGAAGGCTTCGCCATAAGCCCGCGCATACCCGCGAGCTGGCGGATCTGCTGCTTGGAGCCTCGCGCGCCGCTGTCGGCCATGACGAGTATGGGGTTCAGCTCGCCCGATTCCGTCTCGGCGCGGTTCATCTCTTTGAACATCGCCTCGGCGACCCTCTCGGTCACGTCGCTCCATATGGCTATGACCTTGTTGTAGCGCTCGCCGTTGGTGATGATGCCTTCCTTGTACTGGTTCTCGATCTCGACAACGTCGTTCTGCGCATGCTGAACGAGTTCCACCTTCGCGGGCGGCGTGACCAGGTCGTCAATGCCGATTGATATGCCCGCCTTCGTCGCGTAGAGGAAGCCGAGGTCTTTCACCTTGTCGAGCATCCGCACCGTCTCGGCATGGCCTAGCCGCAGGTGGCAGTAGTTGACGAGAGCGCCGAGTCCTTTCTTCCTGAGCGTGCCGTTGATGAAAGGCATGTTCGCCGAAAGGTGCTCGTTGAAGATGACGCGGCCCACGGTCGTGTCAATCACCCGGTTTTGGAGCTTGCGAACCACGGCCCGAATCACGTCCTGGTCGTCGCGCTCCTGGTCGAGGTCGAGCAGCTCGCCCGAAAACATCAGCTTGATGGGCGTCTGCGTGTGGACTTCGCCCGCGTCGAGCGCGATCAGCACTTCGTCGGTCGTGGCGAACTTGCGCCCGGCGAACTTGTCATCCTTCTTCGAGGTCGTCAGGTAGTAGCAACCCAGGACTATGTCCTGAGTCGGGACCGCGATGGGCTGCCCGTTCGCGGGCGACAGTATGTTGTTCGACGCCAGCATCAGCACGGAAGCCTCGACCTGCGCCTCGGGCGAAAGCGGGATGTGGACGGCCATCTGGTCGCCGTCGAAGTCGGCGTTGAAGGCGGTGCAGACGAGCGGGTGAATCTTTATCGCCTTGCCTTCCACGAGCACAGGCTCGAACGCCTGTATGCCGAGCCGGTGGAGCGTCGGCGCGCGGTTGAGCAGGACGGGGTGCTCGCGTATGACCTCTTCGAGTATGTCCCAGACGACAGGCTCCTGCCGCTCGACCATCTCCTTCGCCTGCTTGATCGTCGCCGCGTACTGCTTCTTCTCAAGCAGGTTGTAGATGAACGGCTTGAACAATTCGAGCGCCATCTTCTTCGGCAGCCCGCACTGGTGGAGCTTCAGCTCGGGGCCGACGACGATGACGGAACGCCCCGAATAGTCAACGCGCTTGCCGAGCAGGTTCTGCCGGAAGCGCCCCTGCTTACCCTTGAGCGTGTCCGAAAGCGATTTGAGCGGGCGGTTGTTCGCGCCCCTGAGCACCCTCCCGCGACGACCGTTGTCGAACAGCGCGTCAACGGCTTCTTGAAGCATGCGCTTTTCGTTTCGCACGATGACTTCGGGCGCTTTCAACTCGATGAGCTTCGACAGGCGGTTATTGCGATTTATGACGCGGCGGTACAGATCGTTTAAATCCGACGTGGCGAATCGACCGCCATCGAGAGGGACGAGCGGGCGAAGCTCAGGCGGGATGAC
>DATENV010000192.1:0-3908 GCA_035274805.1 Sphingomicrobium sp.
CAGGGCCGTGAGAACCAGCTTGCGGAGGATCGCTGCGACTCCTGACTCGGTCGCCAGCTCTTGGCATGGGACATCGGGCGGCCACAAGCGGCTCTGTTGCGAATCGGTTGCAATAAGCCGCGCGTGCGCTACCGGCGGCGCATGAGCCAATCGCAAGAAACGCCGTTCGACACCGCGACGCTGATCGCGGCCGGCGACGACGGCACCAGTTACGACGGGGTCGCCATCGCGCTGCACTGGGCGACCGCTTTCCTGGTTTTCGCCAATTTCCTGCTGGCGCAGACCTGGGACTGGTTCGCCAAGCCGGCCAAAGGGCTGATGGAACACACGCACATGTCGTTCGGCGTGCTGCTGACGGCGGTGATCGTCGCGCGGCTCGTGTGGCGATGGCTCCCCGGCCACCAGGTTTCATCGCTGGAGGCCGGGTGGGTGCGCCTTGCCTCCAAGGGCACGCACTACCTGCTCTACCTGCTGCTGATCGCCGAGGCGGGGCTGGGGTTTGCGTTCCGTTGGGGGGCGGGCCGGCCGATGGCGTTCTTCGGCACGGGGATCCCGCCGCTGATCGGCGAGATGGCCCGGCCGCTGCGCCGCGAATTGCGCGAGTTCCACGAGTGGATCGGCTGGGCGATCATCGTCCTGGCGTTGGCCCACGCCGCGGCCGCGCTCTATCATCATTATGAGCTGAAGGACCGCGTGCTGGTGCGGATGCTCCCGCGGGGGGCGAGACCCTTGCGTCCGCGTTGACTCCGGCGTTCGCGAGGCTCAGCAGAACGCGGCGCGGAACGACGTTCGCGCTGACATCGAAGGGGGACGCGATGATGAATCGGTCATTGGCGCTGCTTGGCGCATCGATGCTCGCCGCCATGGTTGGCGGGTGCCAAAACCGGACTGGAACCGCCGATGGCGATGCCGGCAAGACCGAGGCCGCGATAACGGCCGACGAGAAAGCCTGGAACGAGCAATTCAAGTCCAGGAACACCGAGGGGCTGATCGGCCATTATGCCGATGACGCCTTCCTCGTTGCGCCGGGCATGAAGCCGGCCAGCGGCTCGACCGCGATCCGGAAGGTCTTTGCCGATATCGGCAGCGACCAGAATTTCGCCCTGCAGTTCGCGAGCGACAAAATGGAGAGCTCGGGCGACCTCGCTTATTCGCGGGGGCATTTCACCGAGAAGTACACCGACCCCAAAACCGGCAAGGTGATGACCGACGGCGGCTCCTACCTGACGATCTACAAGAAGCAGGACGATGGAAGCTGGAAGGCGGTCGAGGATTTCGTCGTTGCCGAGCCTGGCTCAGCGAAAGCGGTCGAGCCGGGCAAGCCCGTGACGCGAGCCAAGATGGTTTCCTTCTAAAAGTCGCTTTCGGCGAGGAACATTGCGCCGGCGCTGCCGGGAAGCGCCCAGCGAACCTGCGCCTTCACCTGGCCCATGCGCGGGATGTCGATTTGCATGCGCTCGCCGATACGGAAATCGTGCTCGGCCTCGATGCGGCAGCCCTCGTCGGAAAAGTCGGTCAGCTTGACGGGCGCGGTGCTGCCGTCGTTCCAGTGAACGACGGCATCGATCGCGACAGACTGCCGGTCCTTGCGGCCAACCCAGCCATGCATGCGTTGCATGACACCACCTCCACACGTCCACGCGGCAGTCGTACCGCAAAGGTGTGAACTTAGATTTAATCAATCTGGATCAGGCGGCGACCGCGTAGGGCTGGATCTCGCCCGAGAGATAGAGGTTGCGGGCCTTGGTGCGCGAGAGCTTGCCCGAGCTGGTGCGGGGCAGGGTCCGCGGCGGGACCAGCTCGACCACCGGCGTGATGCCGGTGATGGCCCGGACGCGCTCGCGGATCTCGTCGCGCAGCCTACCGCGTTCCTCGCTGTCCGAAACCCGGCAGTGGACCAGAACCGCCGGCGTTTCCTCGCCCGACGGGCCGGTGATCGCGAACGCGGCGATGTCGCCGGACTTGAACCCGGGCAGCTGCTCGACCGCCCACTCGATGTCCTGCGGCCAATGGTTGCGGCCGTTGATGATGATCATGTCCTTGGCGCGGCCGACGATGAAGATGTAGCCCGACGACAGATAGCCCATGTCGCCGGTGTCGAGCCAACCGTCGGCGCTGAGGCAGGCGCGGGTCGATTCCTCGTCGCGGAAGTAGCTGTGCATGACCGATGCGCCGCGCACATAGACCTTGCCGATCCCGCGGTCGGGGAGTGCTTCGCCGCCGGGCCCGCGGATTTCGATCACCATGCCCTTGACCGGCTTGCCGCAATTGACAACCGCGCGGTAGCGGCGCGGACGCTGGTCGTCGGTGGAAGGATGGTTCTGACCGCCCGACAGTTCGGTTTCCTCGACAAGCTCGAGCCGGATGCCTTCGCCAGGCGGCATCAGCGAAACGGCTAGCGTCGCTTCGGCGAGGCCGTAGCTCGGGCAGAAGGCGCTCGCCTTGAAGCCGGCCGCGTCGAAGCAGTCGACGAATGCCTGCATGACGTCCGGGCGGATCATGTCGGCGCCGTTTCCGGCGATCCTCCAGCGGCTCAGATCGAACCGGTCCTCGGCCCTGGTCTGCGAGCTCATCCGGCGCGAGCAGATGTCGTAGCCGAAGGTCGGCGAATAGCTGAGCGAGGTCCCCGGGTTGCGGGTGATCATGTCGAGCCAGGCCAGCGGACGGCGGGCGAAATCCTCGGTCTTCAGATAGTCGACCGACATCTGCACCGCGATTGGCGACAGGAAGCAGCCGACCAGCCCCATGTCATGGTACCAGGGCAGCCATGAAATTACGCGGTCGGTGTCCTGAACGTGAAGACCGACCCCGTGCGCGCGTAAATTGTCGAGCAGCGCTGCATGGGTGACGGCAACGCCGTGCGGGAAGCGTGTCGAGCCGCTCGAATATTGAAGATAGGCGATGTCGTCCGGCCGAGCGGTTGGCAAATCGCTCGAAGCGGCCTCGATGCCGTCGAGCGTATCCCAGTCGCGTGATAAAACTCCCGCCAGGTCGGCGGCTTGTCGGCCGAACTCGGCGAGCTCCGGCGGATAGAGGAACAGCGCGGGATCGCCGCTTTTCAACTGGACGGCGAGTTGATCGACATAGGCTTCGCGGCCGCCGAAGCTGGTCGGCAGCGGGAGCGGCACCGGCCAGGCGCCCGCATAGACCGCGCCAAAGAATGCGGCGGCGAATTCGACTCCGGTCTCCGCAACCAACGCAACGCGATCGCGCGGCTTGATCCCGAGCGCGATCAACCGGCGTGCGGCGGCCAGCGCGTCCGCACGGAGCTCGGAATAAGGATAGGCGCGGACCAAGGTCCCGCGGGCATCGTGGAAATTGAGGCCGCGATTGCCCGTCGCGGCATAGTCCAGCGCTTCGCCGATGGTGCCGAAATCCGCGAGCCGACGCGGCAGAGCGTCGAGCGTCGGCGTGGCGCCGGGAGGCGCAAGCTGCTGGGTCACCGAGACATTGCGCTCGAGCACGCAGTCATTCCTTGGCTGTTTCCACTCGACGGTTGGGCGCACGCCTGTGCCCGCTTTCCCCTTGGCGAGCGACTGTGGCACAAATCAGGCGTGAATTCACGCCACCGGCCCCGCCGCCCGCTTCGGCCGCTCGATCCAGCCGCGCTGCAGGAGCTCGCGCTGCGCTACGTCGGCAAATATGCGACGACGCGGGCGAAGCTGCGCGCCTACCTCGGCCGCAAGCTGCGCGAGCGCGGGTGGGAGGGAGCTCGGGAGCCGGATCTTGAGGCGCTGGCCAGCCGGTTTGCCGAGCTCGGTTATATCGACGATGCGTCCTATGCGCTTGGTCAATCGCGATCGCTGAGCGCGCGCGGCTATGGCAAGCGCCGACTCACGGACAAGCTGCGGCTTGCCGGTATCGAAGAATCCGACCGCCGCGAGGCGAACCGATACGCCGACAAGGAA
>DATENV010000193.1:0-12971 GCA_035274805.1 Sphingomicrobium sp.
CGAGGAGCCATACGTCCGCGACAGCATGGACGCGCACAAGGCGCTCGGCATTCCGACCCAGGCACTCGGCCAGGCGGAGATGGCCATCCGCTTCCCGATGATCGACTTCACCGGCGTGAAGGTCGGGCTCTATGAGCCGGGCTTCGGCGCGCTGATGGCGCGGCGCGCCGTCCAGACGCTCGCGGATATCTTCGCCCAGCGCGGCGGCACCTATGTGCGGGCGATGGTCCGGCCGCCGCAGGGCGCGGAACCGGAGCTGACCGAACTCTCCCTCAGCAATGGCGAGCGCATCCGCGCCGACCGCTTCGTCTTCGCCGCCGGGCCGTGGCTGCCCAAGCTATTTCCCGACGTGGTTGGACCCAGGATCCTGCCGACGCGGCAGGAGGTTTTCTTCTTCGCTCCGCCCGCGGGCGACCGCCGGTTCCTGCCTCGCGCGATGCCGGGCTGGGCCGACTTCAACGGCGGCGACATCTTCTATGGCTTCCCCGACCTCGAGGGCCGCGGCGTCAAGTTCGCCCACGACGCCCACGGGATCGAGGTCGACCCCGACAGCCAGGACCGGCGGCCGAGCCAGGCCGCGCTGGCGGAGATCGTCGCCTTCCGCGACCGCCGTTTCCCGCTGCTGAAGGGTGCTCCGCTGACCGAGGCGCGGGTCTGCCAATATGAGAACAGCTCGAACGGCGACTTCCTGATCGACTTCCACCCGCGCTTTCGCAACGTGCTGCTCGTCGGCGGCGGCTCGGGCCACGGCTTCAAGCACGGGCCCGAGGTGGGACGCTACGCGGCCGGCCGGTTGATTGGCTCGGTGAAGGCTGAGCCGCGCTTCAGCCTCGCCAGCAAAAGCGAGACGCACAAGCGCGAAGTGCATTAGATTCCCGCGGCTAACAGCTCCCGCCCCTCGCGGGCGTTTTCCGCATGCACGTATTGACCGAGGCGCTTCAGCCGAGGATCATTGCGGATGCTGCGGTACACGGGTTCATCGACGAAGCCGTAACCCCACCCGCTCTCTGGACGCCAACCGGCCTTGAGCGCGCGCTCAAGCGTTTGGATCGCGTCCTCGCCGCGGCCGAGCATGGCCCAGGAGCGGGAGCAATCGACCTGAAACATCACCGGCGTGCGTCCCTTGCGCATCGCCGCGGCGCACAGCCGGTCCGCGATGCTCACCAATTGCATGGCTTCGGCAGCTCGACCGACCTCGCGAAGCGCGGACGCGGCAATCGGGGCCAGCTCAACGAACTGCGGCTTGTTCAGCCGCTGCAGCATGGCATTTGGCGATGGAAAGGCGCGATCGTATAGGGACACGAGATCTGCGGCCCGGCGGTTGTTGATCAGAACCCGGGCGACGAGCGGCACAGGTGTCCCTGTCCAGAACTCAAGTGGCTCGTCCTTGATGAGTTCATCGCGCGGTGGCGGCTTGCCGAGCCACATGGCGATGAAGTCCGGCTCGAGGTAGCGTTTCGCCTCTTCGATCAGGCCAAGCCGTCTAAGGATCTGACCCATGCCTCGTTCGTCCCGGCGGCTCAGGTCGGCAGGCGCGAGGTCGCGCCCATTCTTGACGTGCCGATAAACTTCGGACCAGTCGTTGCGGTACAGGGCCAAGCCCTCCAGTGCGCCTTCCCGCTTGTACGGGTCTGGATGGTTTTGGGCCCAGTTGCGCAGGAATTGCGCCGCCGCATCCGGCTCCCCCATGCGCCAGGCAAGTTCGACATAGAATTGATTGAAGACGAAGAAGGGATCGATCTCGGCTGTTTTCCGACCTGCGGTCAGAGCGCCCTCGAAATCGAGATCGTCTCGCTGCCGTTTGAGAAACAGCCAGTACCAATTCTGAGCATCGGTCGGATCGAGCTGGACGGCCCGTTCAATTTCGGCGCGACCACGCCGCTTCATCAGCTCGGAGACATTGGGGGCGTCGAGCAGCAGCCACATCACCGCGCGTGCCTCGGCGAGCTCCGGAGCAAGTGCGATCGCGCGCTCGGCGTACCGAAGCTCCTCCGGCTGAACCGGGTTGCTCGAGGGATTGCCGCCCGGGCCATAGGCGCGATTCATAAACCGCGCCTGTGCGAGACGCGCCCAGGCCGGCGCATAATTGGGACCGAGCTGTACGGCGCGCTGGAGGAGCTCGACGGCCGTGGACAGCTTCGATGGCTCGCGGGTGCGGATCAGTGACCGAGCCGTGAGATAAAGCTGATAGACGTCGCCTCGTGTCTTGGTGGCCCCGCGAATAGCCGCAGGGCGGATCAGCTCGCGTTTGAGGTGCGCTGCAACCTGCTGGCCGATGCTTTCCTGGATGGCAAAAATGTCGTCGAGGCTGCCGCGAAAGTTCCGCGACCAGAGGCGCATACCCTTGCGGGCGTCCACTAGCGACACGTTGACGCGCACCTGGTTACCGGCCGAACGCACGCTTCCCTCAAGCACATAGGCGACGCGCAGCCGGCGACCGACATCGCGCACATCTGCGGCATCTTTGAACAGCGCTGAGGACGTGCGCCCGGCGACCTTGAATTGCGGCGCGCGCGCGAGCTGGTTGAGGATTTCCTCGGCGACTCCTTCGGCGAAGTAGGGGCTGCCAGCCGACAGGTTTTTGAAGGGAAGCACCGCGAGCGATGCCGGCTCCGCCTGGGCCGGGCCGGGCCGGAACATGAACAAAGTGGCGGCAGCGGCAAGAATCAGGGCCGCAGCCGCGGCCCAAAGCCGGCGCCTTCTCGTCCAGGCGGACTGGCGTCGAGTTTCGGTGCCGGCCCGGGCTTTGCCGCTGAGGACCGCGTTGACGGCTTCGACCAAGGCCTTCGTCCGCCGATCGTTTTGCCGGCCCGTCCAGCCGGTGAGGTCGAGCGCCTGGAACTGGCGGAAACCGATTGGGGGCTGCGAGCCGTCGACCACGACCGGGAGCAACCGGCCCTTGTCGCGGCCGATCGCGGCCTCATCGCGGACCCAGGGCGATTTCGCTGCCTCGCTCGACCAGGCGACGAGGACGATGTCGGCCTTCTCAAGCTGCCCCTCGATCTCCGCGGCGAACTCGCGGCCCGTGCCAATGTGCCGGTCCCACCAAACCTGATGGCCGGCTGCACCGAGGACGCGCGCCAGCCGTTCCGCGCATGTGCGGTCCTCCCGAGCATAGCTGAGGAAGATGCCCGCCATTCGCCCTCCGGAGGCGAAAGCTGCGCCTCGGCAATGATCAAGTCAATGAAACGGGCTAGTCAGGCTTCTTGGCGACCCCGACCAGCGCCGGCCGAAGCAGCCGGTCCTTCATCATGTAGCCGGCCGGCGGGGACATCTTCTACGGCTTCCCCGACCTCGAGGGCCGCGGCGTCAAGTTCGCCCACGACGCCCACGGGATCGAGGTCGACCCCGACACCCAGGACCGGCGGCCGAGCCAGGCCGCGCTGGCGGAGATCGTCGCCTTCCGCGACCGCCGCTTCCCGCTGCTGAAGGGTGCTCCGCTGACCGAGGCGCGGGTCTGCCAATATGAGAACAGTTCGAACGGCGACTTTCTGATCGACTTCCATCCGCGGCTCAAGAACGTGCTGCTGGTCGGCGGCGGCTCGGGCCACGGCTTCAAGCATGGGCCGGAGGTGGGCCGCTACGCGGCGAGCCGGCTGCTTGGCTCGGTGAAGGCTGAGCCGCGCTTCAGCCTCGCGTCAAAGGCCGAAACCCACCGCCGCGAGGTACACTGACGGCTATCGGGCGCCGGCGCCGAGCCCCCATTGGCCAAGGACCTCGCCGTTTTGCGGATCTTCGATCGCCACCCGGTCGATTCTGCCCGAGACGATGCACGCCGGCGGGCCATCGGCGGCGGCGCAATGGATCGGCCGCCCATCCGACAGCTCGGCGAGCCGGCCCGAGAGGACCAGGTCCAGCCCCTGCTGCGGCGCATCCTCGGGCTTGACCGCCTTGGTCAGTTGGTACGTCGCCACCGGCCGCTGAGCCCGCGATTCCTCGGCGGTGAACAATTGCGCCAGGACGATCGTCGGCTCGGCGCTCGACATCGCCGAGAACGCCGGCGATGGGCAGCCGGCGGCGAGCAGCCAGGGCTTACCGAACATGAACCCGACGGCGCCCTCATAGTCTCGGCGGAGCAGGTCGCTCGCCGGCAATTTGTCCCCGGTCAGGTCCGACTGGACCTTGACCCTGAGGACCTGCTGCTTCGCGTCATAAGCTGCCGACCGCGTCGGGTCCGACATGCCGGGACAGGCGAAGCGCAGGCGAACGGCGAACTTGCGGCCGTTCAGCGCCTGCTGGGCAGCGCGATCGTCATTCCCCAGCGCAGCCGCGGTGGCGGTGCGGAACGTAGCGAGGATCACCCCCTCGCGGTCGAGGACGTTCTCCGTCACGATCACCGGTTTCGGTGCGGGTGTCGCCGGACGTTCGGCCGCATTTCCCTGCTCGGGCTTGTCGCGCGGCCCCGAGCAGGCGGCAGTCACCGCGAAGGCGGCGAATACGAACCGGCGCAACCCCGAAGCCCTCAGCAGCATTCAGCCACTGTGACAGAAGCCCTTTCGCGGAGCGAGTGCTGAATGAGCGAAAACCTCGCTCCGTGGTGACGCCCGAATGACGTTCGACCAGATCATTACGCTTGCGGTGCTGGCGTGCGTGGTCGCGGCGCTGGTGTTCGACAAGGGCCGCGCCGACGTCATTGCCTTGTGCGGCGCGGCGGTGCTGCTGATCACCGGCGCCGTTCGCCCGAGCGAGGTGCAGGGTGCCTTCGCCAGCCCGGCGATCATCGCCCTCGCGTCGCTGTTCGTCATTGCCTACGCGATGGAGCTTTCCGGCCTGCTCGATGCCGCGATCCATCGCGGCACACGGCTTTGCCACAAGATCGGCCAGGCGGGCTTGTGGCTGCTGATCGGGCTGTGCGGCGCCGCATCGGCGTTCCTCAACAACACGCCGATCGTCGTGCTTAGCGCGCCGGTGGTCCGCGACGTCGCCAGCGCCTTGAACCTCGCGCCCAAGCGTTTCCTGATGCCCTTGTCCTACGCCGCCGTCCTCGGCGGCTGCTGCACGCTCATCGGCACCTCGACGAACCTCCTGGTCAACGACATGGCGAGCGTCGCCGGGCAGCCGCGTTTCTCGATTTTCGAGATCACGCCCGTCGGCCTCGCGATCGCCATTGCCGGCGGCCTCTATCTGCTGCTGGTCAGCCCGCGGCTGCTGCGATCGACGGGTGCCCGTCCCGTTGACGAGCCGGAACTCGGTCCGGCGCGAGGTGAACCGGGTCTTGCCGGAGCCCAGCTGGGCGTCGCCGAGGCATTCTCCGCCGAACGTCCGTTCAACCGTCGCAAAGCGCTCGCGTCGGGCGGTATTTTCGTCGCGGTCGTTGCCGCCGCGGCGTTCGATGTCGCGCCGATTGCCGCCTGCGCCTTTGCCGGCGCCGTTCTCCTCATCGTCATACGCGTGATCACCGCCGATGAGGCCTATCGCGGCCTCAGGCCCGACATCCTGATGCTGATCGCCGGCATGGTGGTTCTGGGCATCGCGCTCGAGGAGACTGGGTTGGCCGATGCGGCGACCAAGGTCATCGTCGGGCGGCTTACCGATTTGTCCCCCCTCGCCGCGCTGATCGGGCTCTATGCGATCACGCTGGTGCTCACCGAGCTGCTATCGAATGCAACCGTCGCCGTCCTGGTGACGCCGCTCGCGGTCGCCCTCGCCGAAGCGCTCGGCGTCAGCGCGCGGCCGTTCATCGTCGCGGTGATGATGGCCGGAAGCGCGGCGTTCGCGACGCCCTTCGGCTACCAGACCAACGTGCTGGTGTTTCAGCTCGGCCGCTACAGCTACACGGACTTCCTGAAGGTCGGCCTGCCGCTGAACTTCATCACCGGCGCCGCCGCGATCGTCGCGATCCGCGCCTGGTTTCCGTTTTAGAGACGGTCAGTCCGGCTTCTTTGCCACCCCGACCAGGGCCGGGCGCAGCAGCCGGTCCTTCATCATGTAGCCGGACTGCATTTCCTCGACGATCGTGCCGGGCTCCTCATCGCTCGGCACCTCCATCATCGCCTGGTGGCGGTGCGGGTCGAGCGGCTCGCCGACCGTGTTGATGCGCGTGACGCCGTGCCGCTGGAGCACGGCATCGAGCTCGCGCGCGGTCGCCTCGATCCCGGCGAGAAACTGGCTTGCGGTCTTGTCGGCGCGGAGGTCCCCTCCGACCGCCGCCAGGGCGCGGTCGAGATGGTCCTTGATTGCGAGCATGTCGCGCGCGAAGCCGGCCGCGGCATAGCTTGTCGCCTGCTGCAGCTCCTGCTCGAGCCGGCGGCGCACATTCTGCGCCTCGGCAGCGGCGTAAAGCGCCTTCGACTTCGCCTCCTCCAGCTCCTTTTCGAGCTCGGCGAGATGGTCGTGCTCGGCCACTTCCGGCGCGGCTTCGGCCGTTTCCTTGCGGATTTCCTCGGCTTCGTCGTGCAGTTGTTCTTCGTCTTTGGTCGCGTCCATCATGCCATCAATCTCGTGAGCGCTTTCGCGGTGAAATCAACCATGGGGACCACGCGCGCATAGTTCAACCGCGTGGGGCCGATCACGCCGACAACGCCGACGACCTCGCCCTGGCTCCCGCGATAGGGCGCCGCGATCACCGACGAGCCCGACAGAGCAAACATCCGGTTTTCGGAGCCGATGAAGATGCGGCAGCCGGGCGCATCGCGGGCGCCCTCGAGTAAATGGGCGATTTCCTGCGCTTCCTCCAGCTCGTCGAGCAGCCGGCGGACCCGATCGAGGTCCTCGGCGGCATTGGGATCGATGAGGTTGGCGTGGCCGCGAACGATCAGCACTGGCCGCCGCGCATGGTCCTGGCTCCAGGCGGCAAGCCCGGATGCGACCAGCTCGGCCGCCGCTGCATCGATCGCCTCCTTGCGCTCGCGAATCTCGGCGCGAAGGCGCGCCTCCGCCTCCGCCAGCGTCATCCCGGACAGCCGCGCATTGATGAAGTTGCTGACCTCGGTGAGCGCGGCGGCGCTGGTGCCGGGATCGAGCGTCACCACGCGATTTTCCACGCTCCCGTCGGCGCCCACCAGCACCGCAAGCGCGCGCGTGCTGCTGAGCGACACGAAGCTAAGCTGCTTAAGCGTCAGCTCGCGCTTCGGGGCAAGCACGACCCCTGCCGCCTGGCTGAGGCCCGAGAGCGCCGCGGACGCGGCCGCGAGCGCATCCTCGATCGGCTGGTCTCGCACGATCTGCCGCTCGATCTCGCGTCGCTCGCGCGGGTCGGGCGCGGCGGTCTGCATGATGCCGTCGACAAACAGCCGGAGCCCGCTCTCGGTCGGGATTCGGCCCGCCGAGGTGTGCGGATGGGTGAGCAATCCGCGCTCCTCCAGCTCCTGCATCACGCCGCGGATCGAAGCGGGCGACAGGCTGATCGACCCCGCGAGCACCTTCGACCCGACCGGCTGTCCGCGCTCGAGGTAGGCATCGACGACCATCCCGAAAATCTCCCGCATCCGGTCGGTCAGTTCCGTAATCGGCTGCGTCATGCGCATGCATCTAGGATTGGCGCCCCGCCCGGTCTAGGGACGCCGCGCACCAGTATCAGGATCAAGGAGTCTGCATGCGCCCGTCCGGACGCGCCCCCGACCAAATGCGTGAACTGAAGTTCGAGCCCGGCTTCACCCGGCACGCCGAAGGATCGTGCCTGATCAGCTTCGGCGACACCCGCGTGCTGTGCACCGCCAGCGTCGAGGAAAAGGTCCCGCCGTTCCTGCGCGGCAAGGGCCAGGGCTGGGTCACGGCGGAATATGGGATGCTGCCGCGGGCGACGCATACGCGCGGCAACCGCGAGGCCGCCAAGGGCAAGCAGTCGGGGCGGACGCAGGAAATCCAGCGGCTGATCGGGCGTAGCCTGCGCGCCGTGGTCGAGCTGCCGAGGCTCGGCGAGCGGCAGGTGATCGTCGATTGCGACGTGATCCAGGCCGACGGCGGCACGCGCACCGCGGCCATCTCGGGCGGCTGGGTCGCGCTGCGCATTGCGATCGACAAGCTGCTCGCGGCCAAGGCGATTCCGGTCGATCCGATCCGGACGCAGGTCGCCGCCGTGAGTTGCGGGATCCATCAGGCAACCGCCGTTCTCGACCTCGATTACGAGGAGGACAGCCAGGCGGGCTGCGACGGCAACTTCGTGCTCACAGCGGACGGCGCAATCGTCGAGGCGCAGGTCACCGCCGAGGGCGAATGCTACGACGAGGAAGGGCTGTTGCGGCTGCTGAGGCTCGCGCGGATCGGCTGCTCGGAGATTTTCCAGGCCCAGCTGAAGGCGGCCGGCCGAGGGGGAACAACGTGAGGCCGATCGGGGACAAGCTGGTCATCGCGACCCACAATCCCGGCAAGCTGCGCGAGATCGCGGCGCTGATGGAGCCGCTCGGGATCCAGTGCGTCGGTGCCGAGGAATTGGGCCTCCCCGAGCCCGAGGAGATCGGCAACACCTTCGCCGACAATGCCGACCTCAAGGCGCGTGAGGCAGCGGATCTCTCGGGACTACCGGCGCTCGCCGACGACAGCGGCTTGTGCGTCGACGCGCTCCACGGCCGTCCGGGCATCTTCTCCGCGCGTTGGGCCGAGGACGAGGACGGCAACCGCGACTGGTCTCGAGCCATGCAGAGGGTCTGGAAGGAGTGCGAGGCGGCCGAGCCGGACGCACCGCCCGCCGCGCACTTCGTCTGCGCCCTGGCAATCGCCTGGCCCAACGATGGGCAGGCCGAGACGTTCGAAGGCCGCGTCGATGGCACGCTCGTCTGGCCGCCGCGCGGCGATCGGGGCTTCGGCTACGACCCGATGTTCGTCCCCGTCGGCCACGAGCAGACGTTCGGCGAGCTCGATCCGGAGCTGAAGCACCAGATCAGCCACCGTGCCGATGCATTTCGAAAACTCGTCGCGGCGCTCGAAGATGAGCCGCTTCCAAAATAGGATTTCGTCTGCCACGCTCGCGCCCATGGCGCTTGCCTGGACTTATGGTCTTCCGAACAGCGCTGCCCAGCCCAAAAGTCACGAAAAAGGGCGCCGCACCGCGTGACATTAGTGAACTTAAGCACCGAATCACCCGCCGAAGCCCTGGCGCTGTACGTCCACTGGCCGTTTTGCGTCAGCAAATGTCCCTATTGCGACTTCAACAGCCATGTCCGCGCCAGCATCGACCAGGAGGTTTGGCGCGATGCGCTCCTCGCCGACCTCGCGCACGAAGCACGGCTGTTGCCGGGCCGCGAGCTCACCTCCATCTTCTTCGGCGGCGGCACGCCGTCGTTGATGGACCCGGCGACGGTCGGGGCAGTGATCGCCGCGGCTCAAACACACTGGCCCGCAAGCGACATCGAAGTCACGCTCGAAGCCAACCCCAATTCGGTCGAGGCGGCGCGCTTCGCCGATCTCTCGAGCGCCGGCGTCAACCGACTGTCGCTGGGCTTGCAGAGCTTCGACGATCACGCGCTCGCGTTCCTCGGCCGCGCCCATTCGGCCCGCGAGGGCTGGCGCGCGCTCGAAATCGCGCAGAGGCACTTCCGCCGGGTTAGCTTCGATCTGATCTATGCGCTGCCGGGGGACACGGAAGCTGGATGGTCCGCCACCCTGGCGCAGGCGCTCAGCCTCGGCACATCGCATCTGTCGCTTTACCAACTGACGATCGAGGCGGGCACGCGCTTCGCGTCGATGGTTGCGCGCGGCGAGTTTGAACCGCTGGATGCAGACGCCGCGGCCGCGCTCTATGAGCTGACCGACGCCATGACGTCGGCGGCAGGACTGCCGGCATACGAAATCAGCAATTACGCGCGGCCGGGCCACCAAAGCCGCCACAATCTCACCTACTGGCGCTACGGCGACTATGCCGGGATCGGGCCGGGCGCGCATGGCCGGCGGCTCGGCATGCGGACCGTCCGCCACAAAAAGCCGGAAAACTTCCTGTCAGCGATCAGTCGGAGCGGCAACGGCCTGGCGGAGGAAGCGATATTGTCCCCGACCGAGGCCGCCGACGAAGCTTTGGTGATGGGGCTGCGCCTGAGCGAGGGGATCAACGCCGAAGGGATCGCCGAACGCTTTGGACTGCGCGAGATCCTCGATTGGCGGCAGGTGGATCGGCTGGTCGGCTCGGGTCACCTCGCGCGCAGCGGCGCGCGCATCACGCTGACGGCCAAGGGCCGCCTCTTGCTCGACCACATCCTCGGGCAGATTGCCGCGAGCGAGACTAGGGTTTTGGCGGTTGGGTAGCCGACGCCGGAGTCGGGGCGGGAGTCGCGTTCTGCGCCGGCGCCGGGGCCGCCTTGGGCGCGTCCATGTTGGCCATGAACTTATAATTTTCGGCGGGCGTCGCGATATAATCGTCGACGGTCATCTCGGCATCCGACGCTGCTGCCTTGCGCGACATCCCGTTCTTCATCCGGAAAGATATCAAGGCGTCCTTGAGCGAGCCCATTGGCGCGGTGCAGGCGGTCTTAAGGTAGGCTTCGATCGCATCCCCGGCGATCTTTTCGCTTTTCGCTTTGGTCGCCGCCTCGCGCAGGCAGCTCCGAAATGCGTTCGTCGGCGCAGTGATCGACGCCTGAGCGGCGGCCAGGCTGATCGCCGACGCGGCCAATAGAACAATCATCGCCCTCTCCCAGGCTATGAACGTTCGCACGATGACTCTTTTCTGCTTGAATTGGAAGAGGTTAATGCACGGCTGATGGATAAGGCGCTGCCGCCAGGACTGCACATCGTCGCAACGCCGATCGGCAACCTCGGCGACCTCTCGCCGCGCGCCGCTGACACCTTGCGGAAGGCCAGTTCCATCCTTGCCGAGGACACGCGAGTCTCGGCCAAGCTGCTCGCTTTTGTCGGCGCAAGGGCGCCGATGACGCGCTACGACGACCACAGCAGCGATGCCGAGCGCGAGCGGATCGTCGCGCGGCTCGGCAGCGAAGCAGTCGCGCTGGTCAGCGATGCCGGAACACCGTTGATTTCCGACCCCGGCTACAAGTTGGTGCGTGCGGCGCGCGCGGCGAGTCATGCGGTGCACACCGTGCCCGGCCCGTCCGCGGTCATCGCCGCGTTGACGCTTTCCGGACTGCCGACCGACCGCTTCCTGTTCCTCGGCTTCCTGCCCGCCAAGGCCAAGGCGCGCAGCGACGCGATCGACGAGATCGCCGCGGTGCGCGCGTCCCTGGTCCTGTACGAAAGCGGCCCGCGGCTCGGCGACACGCTTGCCGCGCTCGCAGAGCAACTCGGACCGAGAGATGCCGCGGTCGCGCGCGAAATCAGTAAGCTTCACGAAGAATGCGTGACGGGGAGCTTGAGCGAGCTGGCTGCTCGCTACGCTAATCAGGCGCCCAAGGGGGAAATTGTCATAGTCGTGGGTCCGCCCCCGACAGATGAACCTCCCAGCGACGAGCGGCTCGACACGGCGCTGGATGAGGCTCTGTCGCGGCTCTCGCCCTCGCGCGCCGCCGCCGAGGTGGCGACCAGGCTCGGGGTGCCGCGCAAGCGGGCCTACGCGCGGGCACTCGAGCGCAGCCGATGAACCGCCATGCCGCCGAAAGGCGTGGCCGCGGAGCCGAGACCCTCGCTTGCTGGCATTTGCGGCTTTGCGGCTGGCGGATCCTCGCCCGGCGGGCGCGCGTGCCGGGCGGCGAAGTCGACATCATCGCCCGCCGCGGCCGCACCCTCGCCTTCATCGAAGTCAAAGCCCGCGCGAGCACCGAGGCTGTCGCCTTCGCGCTCGACGAGTGGCGGCTTCGACGGGTCGTAGTGGCCGCCGAGCGGCTCGCGCCCCGCTACATGCGCGATGGCGACGATGTACGCATCGACGCCATGTTCATCGTGCCGCGGCGGTGGCCGCGGCACCTCGCCGACGTCTGGCAAGGGTGACAGCGAGATGAGCGCTGACTAGAGCCCTCAGCCCATGAGCCTACGCGTCGCCGTGCAGATGGACCCGCTGGAAACCATCAACATCGGCGGGGATTCGACCTTCGCCCTGATGCTCAGCGCGCAAAAGCGCGGCCATCGGCTCTATCACTATCTGGCTGACGCGCTGACTTATCATGATGACCGCCTCTACGCCGGCGTCCACGAAGTCACCGTCCAGTCATCGCCGGGCAACCACTTCACGCTCGGCGATTTTGCGATCCTTGACCTCGGCCGCGACGTCGATGTCGTGCTGATGCGGCAGGACCCGCCGTTCGACCTCGGCTACATCACCGCAACCCACCTGCTGGAGCGGATCCAGGGCGAGACCCTGGTGGTCAACGACCCGGCCGGAGTTCGCAACGCGCCCGAGAAAGTGTGGGTGCTGGACTTCGCGCGCTTCATGCCACCGACAATGGTCACGCGCTCGCTCGGCGCAGCGCGGCAATTCCTCGCGCAGCATGGCGACGCGGTCCTGAAGCCGCTGCACGGGAACGCGGGCAAGGCAGTGTTCAAGATCGGCCGCGACGGGGGAAACCTTGCGCCGCTGATGGAGCTGTTCAACGCGACCTACCGCGAACCCCATGTGCTTCAGGCGTTCCTTCCCGAGGTCGCGGACGGCGACAAACGGATCGTGCTGATCGACGGCGAGGTCGCTGGCGCGATCAACCGCCGGCCGGCTAATGGTGACATCCGCTCCAACCTCGCCGCCGGCGGCACCGCGGAAGCGGCGGAGCTGACCGAGACGGAACGGGATATTTGCGCCGCGCTCGGACCCGAGCTCAGGCGGCGCGGGCTCCTGTTCGTCGGCATCGACGTGATTGGCGGTCGTTGGCTGACCGAGATCAACGTCACGTCGCCCACCGGCATCGTCGCGATCGACAAGTTCAACGGCAGCGATACGCCGGCGCTGATCTGGGACGCGATCGAACGGCGATTGAACAAGTAGCGCCGAAACGGTGAAACCCCACAGGGTGGCCCGGCCAGAAAACTCCAGCCAAAACGGTTATTTAGCATTCGCTTTACCGCCGCTGTTTAGCGCTGCTCGTGTCGCGGCGAGGCGGTTCCCCACTATCGCCAAGCCGCGGCAAATTTCTGACGGCCGCCGCGTCCATGGCTGCCGG
>DATENV010000194.1:0-3927 GCA_035274805.1 Sphingomicrobium sp.
GAGCCGCTCGGCCGCCTGCCGGTACCACAGGTCGGCGTACAGGCCCCCTTGCTCGAGCAGTTGGTCATGAGTGCCCCGCTCCGCTGCGCGGCCGCCGTCGAGGACGACGATCTGGTCGGCACTGACAATCGTCGACAGGCGGTGGGCGATCATGATGGTCGTTCGGCTCTGCGCGACCCGGTCGAGCGTCTCCTGGATCGCCTGCTCGGTGCGGCTGTCGAGCGCGCTTGTCGCCTCGTCGAGGACGAGGATCGGCGGGTTCTTGAGCAGTGTACGGGCGATCGCGACCCGCTGCTTCTCGCCCCCCGACAGCTTCAGCCCGCGCTCGCCGACCATCGACTCATACTTGTCGGGGAGCATCGCGATGAAGTCGTCGATCGCGGCGCCGCTTGCAGCGCGCTCGATCTCCTCCTGGCTCGCGCCGTCGCGGCCGTAACCGATGTTGTAACCGATGGTGTCATTGAACAGCACGGTGTCCTGCGGGACGATGCCGATCGCGGCGCGCAGGCTCCTCTGACTGACAGTGGCGATATCCTGCCCGTCGATCAGGATGCGGCCCGACGACGGGTCGTAGAAGCGGTAGAGCAGCCGCGCGATGGTCGATTTGCCGGCGCCCGACGGCCCGACGATCGCGCAGCTCGAGCCGGCGGGGATGTCGAGGTCGAGGCCTTTCAGGATCGCGCGCGCGGGCTCGTAGCCGAAATGGACGTTGTCGAACCGGACATTGCCGCGCGCCACCTGCAGCGCCGGCGCATCCGGCGCATCGGTGACCTCGGTCGGCGTGTCGAGCAGGTCCCACATCGCCTCCATGTCGATCAGCCCTTGGCGGATTGAGCGATATACCCAGCCGAGCATGTCGAGCGGGCGGAAGAGCTGCATCAGCAGGCCGTTGATCCACACCACGTCGCCGGGCGTGAAGCGGCCGCGGCTCCAGCCCCAGACGGTGAAGATCATCGCTCCGGCCATCATCAGATTGGTGATCAGCGACTGGCCGATGTTGAGCCAGGCGAGCGAAACCTCGTTGCGAACCGATGCTCGGGCGAAAGCCCCGACGGCTTCCTCGTATCGCTTGGCCTCGCGGTCCTCGGCGCCGAAATATTTGACCGTTTCGTAATTGAGCAGCGAATCGACCGCGCGGCCGATCGCCCGGTTATCGACCTCGTTCATCTGGCGCTGGATCTGCGAGCGCCAATCGGTCACCCAGCGGGTGAAGGCGATATAAATGGCGACGATCGCCAGCGTCGCAATCACCAGCCCGCCGCCGAACTTGACGAAGAAGATGACGCAGATCGCCGTCAGCTCGATGACTGTCGGGGCGATGTTGAACAGGATGAAATAGAGCATCATGTCGATGCTCTTGGTCCCGCGCTCGACGACCTTAGTCAGCGACCCGGTGCGGCGCTCGAGGTGGAAGCGGAGCGAGAGATCGTGGATGTGCCGGAAAACCTTCCCGGCAAGCCGCCGCGCCGCGTCCTGGCCGACCTTCTCGAAGATCGCGTTGCGCAGATTGTCCGAGAGCACGCCGCCGAAGCGCGCTCCGGCGTAGGCAAGGACCATCCCGCCCACCACTGCAAACGCGGCATGCGCGCTCATCCGGTCGACGACGAGCTTTAGTGCATAAGGGCCGAGCAGGATCACGGCCTTGCCCGCGAGGACGAGGAGCACGGCGGCGATGACTCGTGCCTTCAGCTCGGCCTCGCCTTTCGGCCAAAGCATCGGCAGGAAGCGCCACAGCGCAGCGAACCCGCCGTTCGGCTTGGCCTGTTCGATTTGCGCTGTCGCCATCGCCGCCAAGGTAGGAACGCGCGAGGCCCGCGGCAAACCGAGTGCGAGAAGCTACCGGAACCGAACGCGAAATCGGCGGTTAAAACAGCGACTTATCGGGGAACTTCCAATGGGAACGGGCTACTTCGTGATCGCCATCCTGGGCTGCGCCGACGGCGGGACCGCCTGCACGCCCGTGGCGACGCTCCAGACCCGCTACGCGAGTGAAGCGCAGTGCACGGCCGCGACCGTTTCAGCGCTCGAAGCCAACAGCAATTTCGACTTTCCCACGCTGCTCGCGCGGTGCCGGGCGGGTGCGGCGACCGCCGCGGAAGCGCAGCGCGACAAGGCGCCTCGGGCTCGCACTCGCCGCTCCTGAACAAGGAACCGCGTTCCGCCGCCGCGGGTTTCGTTGGCATGACATCCAGACCAACCAAACCGAAGCTGCCGCGCGGCAAGCGCGGGCAGAAGCCCGATCCCCACCAGCCCAACCAGGCGACCAGCGCCGAGTTCGAACGTGAGGGCCTGGGCGTCGCTCCCAAGGAGTAAAACGATGTCCGACGTCATCGAACCGATGGTCCGCGAGGACCAGCTGCCCGGTCACGAAAGCCTGCTCGAGCCCAAGCCCGACTGGGAGCCGCGCTACAAAGGATCGGACCGGCTGAAGGGCAAGGTCGCGCTGATCACCGGCGCCGACAGCGGCATCGGGCGCGCGGTCGCCGCACTGTTCGCGCGCGAGGGCGCCGATATCGCGATCCTGTACCTATGCGAGCATGACGACGCGGCCAAGACCAAGGAAATCGTCGAGAACGAAGGCCGCCGCGCGATCACGATTGCGGGCGACGTTGGCAGTAAGGACTTCTGCGACCAGGCGGTGAAGCAGGCGGTCGACCAGCTCGGCCGCCTCGACATCCTCGTCAACAATGCCGGGGAGCAACATCCCGACGAAGACATCCGCGACATCACCGAGGATCAGCTCAAGCGCACGTTCCAGACCAATATCTTCGGCATGTTCTTCCTGACCCAGGCCGCGCTGCCGCACCTCAAGGAGGGCTCGGCAATCATCAATTGCACCTCGGTGACCATGTACAAGGGCTCGCCGCAGCTGCTCGACTATAGCGCGACCAAGGGTGCGATCACCGCCTTCACCCGCTCGCTGGCGAAGAATGTGGTCAAGCAGGGCATCCGCGTGAATGCCGTCGCGCCCGGCCCGATCTGGACCCCGCTCAATCCGTTCGGCGGCCAGAAGCCCGAGGATATCCCCGAGTTCGGCAAGGACACGCCGATGGGCCGGCCGGGCCAACCGAACGAGGTCGCGCCATCCTTCCTGTTCCTCGCCTGCGAGGATTCAAGCTACATGATCGGCCAGGTGCTTCACCCCGACGGCGGCGACTTCACGTCGAGCTAGGCCGCGAGATTTCGCGGAACAGCCCCAGGGGCCCCCGTTTGACATAGAACTTTTGTTGGCCTTGCTGCATGCGTCCTGTCCGGAAGGAGAGCATGCAAAGCCAGTCATCGGTCACGGCCGCGGTGGCGGCCTTTCAGCAGGGCGATCTGGCGCGTGCCCGCGAGCTCGCCGAGGAACAACTTGCCCAGCCCAGGCCGCCGCCACTGCTTCACCATCTGATGGGGCTGATCGAATGCTGCGCAGGCCGGGTGGACGCGGGCGTGGAATGGCTGCAGCGCGCATCCGACGCCGACCCCGGCAATATCGGGTTCCGGGTGATGCTGGTTCGGGCGTTGATCGACAGTGGCCGGGCCCGCGACGCGCTTGCCGTGGCTCAGCCGCCGCGTGGCAACACGCCGGCCGAGCTCGCACTGTGGCAGGCGCGCGCCGAAGCTGCGGATAAAGCGGGCGAAGCCGAAGCGTCGCTCGGAGCCTGGCTGGCCATCGCTTCGGCCCGTCGGTCCGATTGGCGCGCGTGGTGCAACATGGCTGAGGCTGCCGCCCGGCTCGAGCGCTGGGATGATGCCGCGGCTGCACTCGAACGTGCTGCCGCGCTCAATTCCGCCGACGCGGCAATCGCCCGCGGCTTGGCCACGGCACTCTTGAACGCGGGAAGCGTCGAGAAAGCCCTCCCAGCATTCAAGAGAGCCGTGGCGCTCGACCCGGCCAATCTCCAGGTCAGGCTCGCTTACGCGCGGCTGCTGCGAGACACCGGC
>DATENV010000195.1:0-5875 GCA_035274805.1 Sphingomicrobium sp.
GCAGGAAGCTGCCGGCGGCGCGCACGCCGCACGGGTTCGAGGCGTTGGTCACCGCGCTCGGCGGGGGCGTGCTCGACTTCCCGGCGATGCTGGCGATCGCCGACATCCTGCCGGTGATGACCGGCTACGTCGACCGCGACCTCGTCTACCGCTTCGTCAACAAGCCGCTGGCCGACTGGATGGGCGTGCCACGCAAGGACATCCTCGGCCGCCACATTCGCGAGATGATCGGCGCCGCCGCGTTCGCCGAGCGCGAGCCGCTGCTCGCCGCAGCGCTCAACGGCGAGCGGATGTTCTTCGCCTCGGAGATCGATCACCCGAGCCGCGGGCCGCTGGCGGTGCAGACCGACTATGTCCCGTGGGCCGACGCGTCCGGCAAGGTCAACGGCATCATCGCGCTGGTCCAGGACGTGACCGAGCAGCGGGCCGCCGAGCGGGCGCTGCGCGAGAGCGAGAAGCGGTTCCGGCGGATCGCCAATTCGGCGCCGGCGCTGATGTGGGTGACCCGGATCGACCGGACCCGCGACTTCGTCAACGAGGCTTATGCCGAGTTCGCCTGCGGGCCGGGCTGCGACCATGAGGAAGCGCGCACGCTCGACTGGCGCGCGAAGATCCACCCCGACGACGTCGAGCGGATCGTCGCCGAGAGCATCGCCGGGGAAGCCTCGGGCAAGCCGTTCACGCTCGAAGGGCGCTATCTGCGCCACGACGGCGAATATCGCTGGCTGCGGACCGTGTCGCAGCCGCGGTTCGGCCCGGACGGCGAGCTGGTCGGGTTCATCGGCGTCGGCAGCGACATCACGCTTGCCAAGGAGGCCGAGCTCGAGCTTCGCCGCCAGGTCGAGGAGCAGACCGCGCAGCTGGCCGCGTCGGAGGCGCAGTTCCGCGCGGTGTTCGAGGCGGCGCTGGAAGTCATGGTGCTGCTGAAGCCCGACGGGACGGTGCTCGCGGTCAACAATCGCCGCGAGGCCTGGCGGCATGCCGATCCGACCGAGGCGATCGGCACCAAATTGTGGGAGGCGCCGACGATGCGCGCTTTCCCCGAGCATGTTCCGCTATTGAAGCGCGGAATCGCCGCGGCCGCGCGCGGCAAGGTCTTCACCACCGAGGTGAAGATGGAGCGCGAGGCGATGACCACCGCCTATCTCGACGTGTCGGTGCAGCCGGTGCGCGGCGACGACGGCAAGATCATGTACCTGCTGTTCGAGGCGCGCGACATCACCGAGCTCAAGATCGCCCAGGAGCAGCTCCGCCAGAGCCAGAAGATGGAGGCGCTCGGCCAGCTGACCGGCGGCATCGCGCACGATTTCAACAACCTGCTGACGGTGGTCGTCGGCGGGCTCGACATCATCGCCAAGCGCACCGACGACGCCAAGATCAAGAGCTATGCCGACAATGCGCTGGCGGCTGCCGAGCGGGGCGCGCGGCTCACCGGCCAGCTGCTGGCGTTCAGCCGCGTCCAGCGGCTCGAGGTCCGCCCGACCTATGTCGCGCCGCTGATTCAAAACATGCGGCCGCTGCTCCGGAACGTGCTCGGGCCCGGCATCAACAAGCAGTTCGAGCTCGACGAGGCGCTGATGGCGGTGATGGCGGACCCGACCCAGCTCGAGGTCGCGGTGCTGAACCTCGCGATCAACGCGCGCGACGCCATGCCCGACGGCGGCGTGCTGACTTTCTCGACCCGGCGGACCAGCGTCACGGGAGACCCCGATCTCGACGACGGCGACTATATCGAGCTGACGATCAGCGACACCGGCACCGGGATGCCGCCGGAAGTCGCCGAGCGCGCCTTCGAACCCTTCTTTACCACCAAGGAGGTCGGCAAGGGCACCGGGCTCGGACTGTCGATGGTCTATGGCATGGCCCGCCAGTCAGGCGGCGCGGCGCGGATTGAAAGCACGCCGGGCAAAGGCACGGCGGTGACTTTGCTGTTCCGCAAAGCAGAGGAAGCGGCTGCCGAGGCCGCCGTCGTCGCCGAGGAGCCGGTCGGCTCCTCGCTGCCGTTCGCGCCGCTGTCGATTCTGGTGATCGACGACGACCCCGACGTCCGGGCGTTCATCGCCGCCAGCCTCGAGGAGCTTGGATATCGAGTCCGCGTGGCGAGCGATGGACGCGAGGGCCTCGCGGCACTCGAGCGCGAAACGCCGGACCTAGTGGTGCTCGATTTCATCATGCCCGGCCTGTCGGGCGCCGAGGTAGCCCGGAAAATCCGCGCCAAGCGTCCCGACCAGCCGATCCTGTTCGTCTCGGGCTACAGCGAAACCGACGCGGTCAAGAGCACCGCGCCCGACGCGCCGCTGCTCGCCAAGCCGTTCCGCGCCGAGACGCTGCAAAAGGCGGTGCGCGGGGCGCTAGCGCCGGGGAGCTGAACGGACGACCGTTTCGCGCGTTGTCGGCAGTGATGATGAGGCTTGCTTCACCGTTGGTGATCGCGTCGATCGCGGGGTCACTCGGCGCGCAGCCAATGCCCGCGAGCCTCAAGGTCACACCGGCGGCGCAGGGATTGTTCGAGCGCGACTGGGTGCTGATGAACTGGGCGCTCAAGTTCCACGACCGCGATCGGGACATCCTGCTCGAGCCTGGCGAGGCCGAGGCTGCGGCCGCGGAGTTCCGCAAGATCGCGGACGCCGACAATGACGGGCGCATCACGACGCAGGAATATCGTGCCGCGCGCGAGTTCCTGCTCGCCCGCTACTGACGTCGCCCATTTGCGTATCGGCGGCGGGAACCAACGCGCGGTTTCGCGATCCAATCGTCAGTAGGGCATCGCCGAAGGAGATCGGACGAAGTGGGCGCGGAAGGTGTCGCCGAGGGACCAGATTTTGCCGCGGGCATTGCAGCTGGAGAATGCCCCGACGAAGGGACGATCGCGGGCCGCGTCGGCGACCAGCCGGTGCTGCTCTCGCGCTTTGCGGGCGAATGGTTCGCAGTCAGCGGCAGCTGCACCCATTATGGCGCGCTGCTCGCCAAGGGGCTGGTCGATGGAGCGCAGGTCCGCTGCCCGCTGCATCATGCCTGCTTCGACCTCAAGACCGGCGCCGCGCTTCGCGCGCCCGCGCTCGATCCGCTCGACCGATGGAAGGTCGAGGTCGACGCCGACCGGCTGTTCGTCCGCGAGAAGCTGGCGACGCAAGAGGCGGGTTCCGGCGCCGGAGCGGATATCGCCAATGTCGTGATCGTCGGCGGCGGAGCGGCCGGCCTGGCCTGCGCCAACGAGCTGCGCGTGCTCGGCTACGGCGGCGCGATCACGATGGTGAGCGCGGACGCCGACCCGCCGTGCGACCGGCCGAACCTGTCGAAAGACTATCTCGCGGGGAAGGCGCCCGAGGAGTGGATCCCGCTGCGCCCCGACGACTGGTATCGCGACCATCGCATCGACCTGCGGCTCCGCAGCGAGGTGCAGCGGATCGATGCCGCGGGCCGCGCAATCATCCTCGCCGGCGGCAAGCGGATGCCGTTCGACCGACTGCTGCTGGCGACCGGATCCGAGCCGCGCCGGCTGGTCGACGGAGGGATCCGCGGCGAGCGCGTGTTCACGCTGCGCACGCTGGCCGACGCGCGCGCGATCATCAACCGTGCGAAGGAGGGCAGCCGCGCCGCCATCATCGGCTCGAGCTTCATCGGCATGGAAGCCGCGGCCGCCCTGCGCGAGCGGGGACTGGAGGTCGACGTCGTCTCGCCCGAGCAGGTCCCGTTCGAGACTGTGCTGGGCAAGGAGCTGGGTAGCTTCCTGAAGCGGCTGCACGAAGACCATGGCGTGCGCTTTCACCTGGGCACGGTAGCGGCGGCGCTGGGACCGCATGGGCTGGTGCTGGCCAACGGCGAAAGCATCGCCGCCGACCTGGTGCTGGTCGGCGTCGGGGTCCTCCCGCGGACGAGCCTCGCCGAAGCCGCCGGACTAGACACCGGCAACGGCGTGTGGGTCGACGAATATCTGCGGACGAGTTGCCTCGACATCTACGCCGCGGGCGACATCGCGGCCTATCCCGACCCGACGAGCGGCGAGCGGGTCCGGATCGAGCATTGGGCGGTCGCGGAGCGGCAAGGCCAGACGGCGGCGGCCAACATGCTGGGGCTGAAGCGCGAATATTCGGCGGCGCCGTTCTTCTGGACCGAGCAATATGGCGTCTCGATCCGCTATGTCGGCCACGCCCGCGGCTGGGACGAGGCGCGGATCGACGGCGAGATCGGGACCGGAGGCTGCGTCGTCCGCTATCATCGGGGCGGGAAGCATCTCGCTTCGGCCTCGATCAATCGCGACCGCGAGAACCTCGAAGACGAGCTGCGCCTGGAGCGGCGCGCCTAGAAGCCGAGGGCGGCCATGACCCGCCGGGTCAGCGCGGCGCAATCGGCGCCGGCGAACGGGAACGTCCCGCTGAGCACGGTCGCCATTTCCGGCGCGAGCATTTCCTGCAGCCGCTTGCGGCCGCGGAACAGCCGCGTCTTCACCGTGGCCACCGGGATCGAGAGAATCTCGGCGGTCTCTTCGCTGCTGAGGCCCTCGACGTCGCGCAGCACGAACACCGAGCGGAAGTTTTCGGGCAGCCGGGCGACGGCTTGCTCGAGCAGCGAGCGGATCTGCTCGCGCGCAACCGCCACGTCGGGCGCCTCCGCGTCCGAGCCGCGCATCAATGCGTCACGATAATCAGCCATCAGGGCGACGCCTTCTTGCTTCAGGTGTCCGCGGCGGCGCTCGTCGGCGCGGCGGCGCCCAAGCGCCTCGTTGATCACGATGCGGGTGAGCCAGGTCGACAGCGCCGACCGGCCTTCGAATTTGCCGATATTGGCGAAGGCCGAGAGATAAGCGGCCTGAACTGCCTCCTCGGCATCGGGGCGGCTCTTGAGGATGCTCCAGGCGGCGCGGAACAGCCGCTGGTTGTTGGCGACGATGACATGCTCGGTCGCGCCGCGATCGCGCGCCGCGCAGAGCCGCGCGAGCTCGCCGTCGCTCAGACCGGAATAATCGAGCAGGGTCTGGGTGCGGGTAGCCACCGGGATCATTTCACCTTCAACGTGCCGCGCATGCCGGGATGATAGCGGCAGACGAACGGGATTGTCCCGCTTCGTTTGATGACGGTCTTCACTTTCGCGCCCCTGGGCAAATCCGCGTCGAAGCTGCGATCGGCGGCGGTCGCCGTGTGGCGGAGGAAATCGCGGTTGACCCAAATGATTGCATCGCCCTTGCGCAAATTGGCCGGGAGCGGGCCAAACTTCATCTTGTCGATGACGACCGTGTAGGTGCTCGGGGCCGCTGTTGCCGGAGAGGCAGCCAGCAAAACGGCCCCGGCACCCGCGGCGATGAGGGCGCAACGCCGCAAGCGCATGCTATTTCAATCCCTTGGCGACCTGCTCCGCATGTGCCTGATGCTCGCGGAACAATGTCAGGCCAGTCTCGAGCAGGGCTTTCAGCTCGCCGTTTTTGGCATTGGGAATCAGCGTCGATTCGAGCGCGGCGTTGACCGCCTTGTGGTAGGCGACCTCATTCTCGACGTAGGCGCGGTCGTACGCGCTGCCGCTGAGCTTGCTCAGCCGGTCGAGGGTCGCCTTGGCACTGTCGGACAGGCTGGCGCTGGTCGGATTGGCCTCGGGCGTGACGTGAAGCTTCTTGACCAGCGCGAGCGCCTGCTCGTTCACCGCCTGGTGATCACGGATCATCAGCTGCGCGAAGGAGCGGACCGCGGCGTTGTGCGAGCGCGCCAGCGCCTGCTTCCCCGCGGCGACGTCGAGGCTGCCCGCGGTGTAGGCGATGTGCGCGATTTGCGGATCGGTCGGGGCATCGGCGGCCACCGCCGGAGTGGCCAGAAGAAGGAGCGCGGCGGCGCCAAGCATTGCGGACTTTCTAAGCATGAACATCCCTCGCCAAAAGCAGCACCGA
>DATENV010000196.1:0-3022 GCA_035274805.1 Sphingomicrobium sp.
GCTACGTGAACCAGCTGCGTTCCTTCACCCAGGGCCGCGCTCAGTACACGATGCAGTTCTCGCACTACGAGGAAGTGCCTCAGAACGTCGCCGACGAGGTGAAGGCGAAGCTGGCGTAAGCATAAATTTGTAGCTATGGGCGCGTCCGCGATGAGGGCGGCCGCCCGAATTCCTTTAAAAAGAAGAGGCGTAAAATGGCGAAGGCTAAATTCGAGCGGAATAAGCCGCACGTGAACATCGGCACCATCGGTCACGTCGACCATGGCAAGACGTCGCTGACTGCGGCCATCACCAAGGTCCTGGCGGAAACCGGCAAGGCCGAGTTCACCGACTATGCGAACATCGACAAGGCGCCCGAAGAGCGCGAGCGCGGCATCACGATTTCGACCGCTCACGTCGAATATGAGACCGACAAGCGCCACTATGCGCACGTCGATTGCCCGGGCCACGCCGACTATGTGAAGAACATGATCACCGGTGCCGCGCAGATGGACGGCGCGATCCTCGTCGTGTCGGCCGCCGATGGCCCGATGCCGCAGACCAAGGAGCACATCCTGCTCGCCAAGCAGGTCGGCGTTCCGACCATGGTCGTCTTCCTCAACAAAGTCGACCAGGTCGACGATCCCGAGCTTCTGGAGCTGGTCGAGCTGGAGATCCGCGAGGAGCTTTCGAAGCGCGACTTCGACGGCGACAATATCCCGATCGTCTCCGGCTCGGCGCTTGCCGCCCTCGAGGACAGCAACAAGGAAATCGGCCACGACGCGATCCTCAAGCTGATGGAAGCGGTCGATGACTGGATCCCGACGCCGGAGCGTCCGCTCGACAAGCCGTTCCTGATGCCGATCGAGGACGTGTTCTCGATCTCCGGCCGCGGCACCGTCGTCACCGGCCGCGTCGAGCAGGGCATCGTCAAGGTCGGCGAGGAGGTCGAGATCGTCGGCATCCGCGACACCCAGAAGACCGTCGTCACCGGCGTCGAGATGTTCCGCAAGCTGCTCGACCAGGGCCAGGCGGGCGACAACATCGGCGCGCTGCTGCGCGGCGTCGGTCGCGAGGACGTCGAGCGCGGCCAGGTGCTGTGCAAGCCGGGCTCGATCAAGCCGCACACCGACTTCAGCGCCGAAGTCTACGTCCTGTCGAAGGACGAGGGCGGCCGTCACACGCCGTTCTTCGCCAACTATCGTCCGCAGTTCTACTTCCGGACGACCGACGTCACCGGTGAGGTTCAGCTCCCCGAGGGCACCGAGATGGTGATGCCGGGCGACAACGTGAATCTGGGCGTCAAGCTGATCGCCCCGATCGCCATGGACCCGGGCCTGCGCTTCGCGATCCGCGAAGGCGGCCGTACGGTCGGCGCGGGGGTTGTCGCCGAGATCACTAAGTAATATAGGGCGCCAGCCGCGCGATTCTGGATCAGGGTCGCGCGGTTCGCTTTTGAGTTTGTTTGATTAGCGAGCTTCGGCGGAAGCTGAGGCTCGTTGGCTCTTTCGCATCGGTAGGGAAATGGAAACGCAGAACATCCGGATTCGCTTGAAGGCGTTCGATCATCGAGTGCTCGATCAGGCAACTGGCGACATCGCCGATACGGCGCGCCGCACGGGTGCTCTCATCCGCGGTCCCATTCCCTTGCCGACGCGCATCGAGAAATTCACCGTCAACCGCTCGCCCCACGTCGACAAGAAGTCGCGCGAGCAGTTCGAGGTGAGGACGTACAAGCGGCTGCTCGACATCGTGCAGCCGACGCCGCAGACGGTCGACGCGCTGATGAAGCTCGATCTGGCCGCCGGCGTCGATGTGGAGATTAAGCTGGCCTAACGGCCGACGGGCCCCTGCAGGGGCAAGTTTGGGTGATACCGCCGGAGATTAGCTCCGGGCTGCGTCCCCGCCGCTCCTTACCGGAGCACTAGCCCAGGCGGGGCACGCACGAAATCAGGGCTGCACGCACCCGGAAACGGTCCGGGTGCCTCTGTTAGGGAGTGTGGATCATGCGCACCGGCGTGATCGCGAAGAAGGTCGGAATGACCCGCCTGTTCCAGGCGGACGGTCGGCACGTGCCGGTCACCGTCCTGCAGCTGGACGACGTGCAGGTCATCGGCCGCCGTGAAACCGACCGTGACGGCTACACCGCCGTCCAGCTCGGCGCGGGCAAGGCGAAGGCCAAGAACGTCGCCAAGCCGCAGCGCTCGGCCTTCGGCAAGGCCGAGGTCGAACCCAAGGCGAAGGTCGCCGAGTTCCGCGTCGCCGAAGACGCGTTGCTCGACGTCGGCGCGCACATCAGCGCCGATCACTTCGTTCCGGGGCAGCTGGTCGACGTCGCCGGCGTGACCCAGGGCAAGGGCTTCGCCGGCGCCATGAAGCGCTGGGGCTTCGGCGGCCTGCGCGCGACCCACGGCGTCTCGGTTTCGCACCGCTCGCACGGCTCGACCGGCAACCGCCAGGATCCCGGCCGCGTCTTCAAGAACAAGAAGATGGCCGGCCACATGGGCGCGCGCAACCGCACCCAGCAGAACCTCGAGGTCGTCCGCACCGACCCGATCCGCGGCCTGCTGTTCATCAAGGGCTCGGTGCCCGGTCACAAGGGTAGCTGGCTGACCGTCAGCGACGCTATCAAGCTGCCGAAGAACGACAGCGCGCCGTACCCGGCGGGCATCGTCGAGCAGATGAAGGCCGAGGAAGTCGAAGTGCCGGTCGCCGGCCTGGTCGACGACGCGGCGGTTCACGAGATTCCGGCGCTGCCGAGCGACGAGGAAGTCGCCGCGATTGCCGCCGAGCAGGAAGCCGGCGCGGCTGCCGAGGCAGATGCCGAGGCCGCGGGCGAGAACGAAGCAACACAAGCTCCGGCGGACGAGGCCAAGCCCGAAGCCGACGAGAGCAAGGAAGGCTAAGATGAAGGTCAAGGTACAGACCCTCGACGCCGGCAAGGGCGGCGACATCGAGCTCAAGGACGAGATTTTCGGCCTCGAGCCCCGCGCCGACATCCTTCACCGCGTTGTTACGTGGCAGCTCATCAATCGCCGCGCTC
>DATENV010000197.1:0-3246 GCA_035274805.1 Sphingomicrobium sp.
TGTCCTTGAGGAGCAGCAGCACCGCGGCGTCGCCTAGACCGCGGAGGCCGGCGATCGTCAACGCGACCGGTTCGGTTGCCTGGTG
The DNA here is from genome assembly GCA_035274805.1 of Sphingomicrobium sp. Lineage (GTDB taxonomy): Bacteria > Pseudomonadota > Alphaproteobacteria > Sphingomonadales > Sphingomonadaceae > Sphingomicrobium. The sequence continues at coordinate 86 of DATENV010000197.1, forward strand.
GGTAAGGCGGACAGCCAAATCTCCCGACATGGCTGGTCCGCGGGCATTGCGACGCACCGCATCGGCCACCGCGGCCTTGTCCTCCTTGACCACCAGGTCGCCAGGATAAACAGGCATGGCCGAGCCCTTGATCCCCGCCGCCTGGCGGAAGGCGCCGTTCATCGTCAGGAAGCGCCCGTCGCGGTCGACCAGCGCAAGCCCAATCGGCATGACGTCGAGCAGCGCCTGGAGGTTCGAGGATTGAGCGACCGCGCCATCGCTGCCCGAACCGAACAAAAGGAACGTGCCGGCACCGCCCTCGCCCGTTGAATCAGCAGGAACATGGACGGCGCGCAGCGGCTGGGCACCGTCGCCTTCCGCCAGGAGCCGCATCTGCTCGTTTTCTTCGACTTCGACGAGGTCGGCGAAGCGGGCGTTCCGGAGGGTCTGGTCAGGGCCGATCGCGCGTTCGGCGAACAGCCGGTTGGCCGCCAGGATCGCGCCCTTGTCGTCGACCACCGCGGAAGCCACGCCCGCCGACGACAGCCGCTCGCCGATTGGGCCCTCGATGCGGCGAACCGCGATCGCCAATGGGTCGGGCAGCGGGCCCTGGGGAAAGTGCCACAGCAACAGGTCGTTGCGCGCCCCGACTCGCTCGACTTCGACCGGGCTAGTGCCGGCGCTGGTTACAATTCCGGCGACGCAGCCGGCGCCGTCGCGCCAGGCCATGGATTGCGCGAGCTTCAGGCCATCACGCGCTTCATCGTCGCCGGCGAGGTCGAGCGGGCGCGTGGTGCCGAAGCGCTCGCGATAAGCAGCGTTCACCACCAGCAGCGATCCCTCGCCATTGGTCAGCGCAACGGCATCGCGGCTGAGGCTGAGTGCGGAACCCACCAACGAGTAATCGGGGCCGCCAATCAGCGGCTCGGCCACTTTCTGCGCTGACGAGCGTGGGAGCAGCAGAATCGCCGCACCGCCAGCGATCACCAGCACGGGGATCGTCCAGACCAGGGGATAGCCAAGAAACAGGAGAACCAGCGTCGCGCTGATTGCGGCCGCGGCGATCAGCGCCGGGACGAGCCAACGCGCCCACCCGTCGAGCGGGGTCGAATCGATCCGAGGCAGCTCCTGGTACAGCATCTAGCTGCCCCGCATGTTAGCAGCTGTCGGCAAGCCTACCAGATGCGAACGCGACCCGCCGGATCGAGGTACAGCTTTTGTCCGGGCTGGACGTTGAACGCCGGATACCAGGGATCCAAGTTTCGAACGATGTTCGCGCGCTGCTCGGACGGCGAGTGCGGATCGGTCAGCAGCCGCCGGCGAAGATCGGCTTCACGGTAGTTGCGCCGCCACACCTGCGCCCAGCCGAGATAGAAGCGCTGGTCGCCGGTCATCCCGTCGATAACCGGCGGAGCCTTGCCGCCGAGCGAGGCGATGTAGGCGTCGTGCGCGGTCGTAAGGCCCGCAAGATCGGCGACATTTTCGCCCATCGTCAGCTTGCCGATCACGTGGAAGCCGGGAAGCGGCTCATAGGCATTGTACTGCGCTTCCAGCTTGTCGAGGCGCGAATTGAAAGCGGCGACATCAGCCGCGGTCCACCAATCCGTGAGCTTCCCGGTGAAGTCGTATTTGGACCCCTGGTCGTCGAAATGATGGCTCATTTCGTGACCGATGACCGCGCCGATGCCGCCGTAATTGACAGCCGGGTCGGCATGGGGATCGAAGAACGGTGGCTGCAGGATCGCCGCCGGGAATGTAATCGCGACCAGCGGCGGGTTCGCCTGCGCGTTCACCGTCATGGGGGTCATGCCCCATTCCCAACGACGTACGGGCTGGCCGAGCTTCGAGAGATTGTCGGCGGTCTGCCACCGGTTCGAGCGAAGCTCGTTGCCGAACGCGTCCCCGGCGACGACATTCATCGACGAATAATCGTGCCACTGGCTCGGATATCCGATGCGCGGCGTGAATGCCGCAAGCTTCTGGTGGGCCTTCGCCTTGGTCTCCGGCGTCATCCAGTCGAGCGCGTCGATGCGCCGGTTCATCGCGGCAATGATGTTGCGGACCATCTCGTCCGCCGCCGCCTTGGTTTCCGGCGGGAAATACTTCGCGACATAGAGCTGGCTGACCTCGTCGGTCAGGCTGCCGACGGTATAATCGACCGCGCGCTTCCAGCGCTCCTGCTGCTGCGGAGTCCCCGACAGCACGGTTCCGTAGAAGGCGAAATTCTCCTTGTCGAAGGCGCTCGGAAGAACATCGGAAAAACTGTCGAGCGACCGGACGAGCAACTGATCCTTGAGGACTCCGAGGGGTGCGCGGCCGACGGCCCTGGCGATGCCTGACACGGCCGAAGGCTGCCCGACGATGACCTCGTTGATGGGAGCGTTGGCAGCCTTGAAGAACTCGGCGAAGTTAAAGCCGGGCGCCGACTTCGACAGCGCGGCAAGGCTCATCTTGTTGTAGGTCTTGTTGGCGTCGCGGCTCTGCACCCGCGTCCAGCTTGCCTTGGCGATGTCAGTCTCGAGCGCAACGATCGCGCGGGCGCGCGCTGCCGCATTGCCCTCCCCGGCCAGCGTCAGAACGTTGGCAAGGTGCTTTTCGTAGGCGGCTCGGGTCTGGGCGAGCTTCGGGTCGGCCGACAAATAATAATCGCGGTCCGGCATGCCGAGGCCCGACTGGAACAGGTTCATCGCATAGGCATCAGGGTTCTTGCGGTCCTGGGTGACAAACGCCGCGAACGGAGTGCCGATGCCGCTGCGCGCCGCGGTTGCGGCCAACGCCGGATAGCCCGCTTTCGACTTGAGGCCGCGGATCTCGTTCAACCACGGTTCGATCGGCGCCAGGCCCTTGGCCTCGATTGCCGCCGTATCGAGATAGGTCGCATAGGCCGTTCCGATCTTCGAATTGGGATCGGCCTTGGCCTGCTCCAAGAGTTCTCGCGTGCGCGTGTGGGAAAGATCGTCGAGGAAATTGAACGCGCCGTAGTTGGCCTTGTCGGGCGGGATCGGCGTGTTCTTGGCCCAGGTGCCGTTGGCAAACTGGTAGAAATTGTCCCCTGGCGCGACGTTGCGGTCCATGCCGGCGAGGTCGAAGCCGAACGTGCCGTACTGCGGCTTAGGGGCGGCAGGCGCTTCGGCGGCAGGCGCCACGGGTGCAGCCGCGACCGGCGGCGGCGGAGCTTCTGT
>DATENV010000198.1:0-3304 GCA_035274805.1 Sphingomicrobium sp.
CACAGCGGTAATCACCGCAATGACCAGCGCTCCAACGAGCAGCGCGAGCTTCTTCACATCCATGGCGAAATCGCCTCCCCCTTGCGGGCCCCTTGAACAGCCTCACACATCAGACAAATTGGTTAAGAAACCGTTGGGTGAAAATCGGCGCGAGCACGAAAAGTGCTCCCGCGGCGATCGCCACGCCGTATGGAATTTTGGGACTGCCGACCTTGCCCTTGGCTCGGTGCCAGACGAGAATGCCCAGCGTGAGCACGCCGCCGGCGATCGACATCATCACAAGAAATTTAACTGTGCCCGCGGGCGGAAACCACAAAGCGAGGGCCGCGGCGAGCTTGACGTCGCCCCCGCCCATCATGCCGGCGTAGAACGCAGCGGCCAGCAATGCGAAGACAATTCCGCCCGCGGCGAGCTGGATTGCTATTCCGGGCCATGGCGCCACTCCGAGCGACAGCCAGTAGAGCGGTGCACCGAGCGCGACTGCCAGGCTCAGCCGGTTGGAGATCGTGAACGTGCGCAAGTCGATGACCGCCGCCACGATCAGGATCGCGGCAAGCGCCAGCAGCAGCAGCTCGGTAAACCCCCCGTTCAACATGGCAGCTACCCCTAGACGGTGCGGCTTTCCAATTCGTAACCAGCGGCGGAAATGACCGATTTCGACGTCATCATTGTCGGCGGCGGGATCGCCGGAGCGAGCCTCGGCGCGGAAATTGCCGCTAGGCGGCGTACCCTGATCATCGAAGCCGAAAGCCACTGCGGCTATCACTCGACCGGGCGATCCGCGGCTTTTTACCTGGAAAGCTACGGCGGGCCGCAGGTTGCCAAGCTCAGCGCGGCATCGCGCGCGTTCCTCGACTCGCCCGCGCCGGACTTTTCAGCGGGCGGATTCCTGCGGCCACGCGGGGACCTGCATCTCAGCCGCGGCGCGCTCCCGGAACTGCCGCCTCGGGTGGAAACGCGAATCGTCGAGCGCGCCGAGCTCGAGCGCATGGTTCCCGGCGTAAGGCCGGAGTGGCGACGAGCGTTGTTCGAGCCCGGCTGCGCCGACATCGACGTCGCCGCGCTTCACGCCGCCTTCCTGCGCCAGTTCCGACGCGCCGGCGGCGAGCTGAGGACCGGGATGCGACTTGATTCGGCGTCGCGGCGGGATGGAATGTGGATGGTCACGGTCGAGGACGGGTCGGAGCTGCACGGGTCGATCATGGTCGATGCGGCTGGTGCCTGGGCCGACAATGTCGCGGTGGCCTGTTCCGTGGAGCCGCTCGGCATCGCGCCCATGCGGCGGACCATGGTCCAGCTCCGCGTCGGCCGGTCCGGCCTTCGCGACCTGCCGCTGGTCGACGACGCCGAAGGTACCTTTTACTTCAAAGGGGAGGGCGACCAAACCGTGTGGCTCAGCCCGCACGACGAGATCCCGACCGATCCGTGCGATGCCGCGCCTGAAGAAATCGATATCGCCACGGCGATCGACCGCTTCGAGCGCGTCGTCGATTGGCCGGTCGAGCGAGTCGAGCGAAGCTGGGCGGGCCTGAGGAGCTTCGCGCCGGACCGGCTGCCGGTCTATGGCTTTGATAAGGATGCGCCTGGCTTTTTCTGGTGCGCCGGGCAGGGCGGGTTCGGGATCCAGACGTCGCCGGCGGCCGCGCGCCTGGCCGCTGCATTGCTGCTCGGCGAATCACCCGACTCAATGGTCGCAGCGATCGATCCCGCGATCTTTTCGCCGCGTCGCTTTTCGAGCTGAATTTTATCTAGAGCCGGTGGTGGCGGCGCTGGTCGTCGGCCTCGGCGCAGGCCAGCGCATCGACGCGGTCGTTTTCCGGATGGCCGCTATGCCCCTTGACCCAATGCCACTCGATTCGGTGCGGCGCGCCGGCTTCGACCAGCGCCTGCCACAGCTCGGCATTCTTGACCGGCTTCTTGTCCGACGTCCGCCAGCCGTTGCGCTGCCAGTTATGGATCCAGCGCGTGATTCCATCGCGGACGTAGATGCTGTCGGTGTGGAGCGCGACGCGGCACGGGCGCTTGAGCGCTTCGAGGCCCTTGATCGCCGCCATCAGCTCCATTCGGTTGTTGGTGGTGAGCGGCTCTCCGCCCGACAGCTCGCGCTCCTTGTTTCCCATGCGCAGCAAGACCCCCCAACCGCCCGGGCCGGGATTGCCGCGGCACGCGCCGTCGGTGAACATCTCGACCTGCGGCAGTTCGGTCAGGCGACGAGCTCGCGAGGCAGCTTGAAGGTCATGCGCTCGGGGGTGTGATCGGCTTGTTCCTCCGTCACATGAAAGCGGGAGCGGAGCGCGTCGACCACTTCGCGCACCAGCACTTCGGGTGCCGACGCGCCCGCGGTGATTCCGACCGTCGCCGGCTCGCCCAGCCAATCCCAGTCGATGTCGGCGGCGCGCTCGATCAGCCGCGACGGCACCCCCATTCGCTCGGCCACCTCGGCGAGGCGGAGCGAGTTGCTGCTGTTGGGCGCCCCGATCACCAGCATCCGGTCGCATTCGGCCGCGATCGCCTTGACCGCCGCCTGGCGGTTGGACGTGGCGTAGCAAATGTCCTCGCTGCGCGGCGCGCGGATCGCTGGGAAGCGGCTCTTGAGCGCCGTGACAATCGCCGCCGTGTCGTCGACCGAAAGCGTCGTCTGGGTGAGGAAGGCGAGATTCGCTTCCTGCGGCAGATTGAGCTCGGCGACGTCGTCGACCGTCTCCACCAGCGTGATTGAGCCGGACGGGACCTGGCCGAACGTGCCGATCACCTCGGGATGGCCGGCATGGCCGATAAACAGGATGTGCCGCCCTTCCTCGATCAGCCGCTGCGCCTGGCGATGGACCTTGGAAACCAGCGGGCAGGTCGCATCGACGTAGGTGAGCGCGCGCGCCTCGGCTGCGGCAGGCACCGATTTTGGCACGCCATGCGCCGAAAAGACCACTGGCCGGTCGTCCGGCACCTCATCGAGCTCGTCGACGAACACCGCTCCCAGCCGTTTGAGCCGCTCGACGACGAAGCGGTTGTGGACGATCTCGTGGCGGACGTAGACGGGCGCGCCGAACCGCTCGAGCGCGAGCTCGACAATCTGGATCGCCCGGTCGACCCCGGCGCAAAAGCCGCGGGGGGCGGCGATAACAACGCGAAGATCGGGAAGATCGGAAACTTCAGTCACAACGCGAACATGTAAGGCATCGCTTGCAGCCATAGAAGGCCCTTCCTATGAACGCGGGCCTGCCACACCGCCGCTGAAGGATTGCGCCCAAGTGAAGCTTCGCCTCGTCGCCCTCATTGCCTTGACCGCGCTCGGCGCGTGCCGCCA
>DATENV010000199.1:0-2221 GCA_035274805.1 Sphingomicrobium sp.
CCGCCGACACCAGGTTCGCGGCTGACGTCACGATCGGTCCCAATGTGCGCTTCGGCCTCGGCGTAAGCGTGGCGTCAGGAACGGAGATAAAAGCCTTCTGCGACATCGAAGGCGCCCGCATCGGCCGCGACGCCATCATCGGCCCGTTCGCCCGCATCCGGCCGGGCTCGGACGTCGCCGACCAGGTCCACATCGGCAACTTCGTCGAGCTCAAGGCGACCCGCATGGGCCGCGGCGCCAAGGCCAACCACCTGGCCTACCTCGGCGACTCCGACATCGGTGCCGCCTCCAACATCGGCGCAGGCACGATCGCCGTGAACTACGACGGCTACGGCAAGTGGCGCACGGTGATCGGCGCCGACGCCTTCGTCGGCTCCAACAGCTCGCTGATCGCACCGGTGAAGATCGGCCGCGGCGCCAATGTGACGGCGGGCAGCGTCATCACCGGTGACGTGCCGGCCGGGGCGGTGGCCTTCGGCCGTGCCCGGCAGGAGACAAAGAAGGGGCGGGCGGCGGCGCTCCGTGCAAAACTGAAAGCTCGTGCGGCGGCTGCCAAGCGGGCCAGGAACAAGTAGCGACCCCTCCATGTGCGGCATCATCGGAATCATCGGCAAGGCCCCCGTCACGCCCTTGCTGGTCGAGGCGCTGAAGCGCCTGGAGTATCGCGGCTATGACTCGGCCGGCGTCGCCACCCTGGTCAACGGCCACATCGAGCGCCGGCGCGCCGAGGGCAAGCTCTTGAACCTCGAGGCGCGGCTCGGCAGCGAGCCGCTCGCCGGCACGATCGGCATCGGCCACACGCGCTGGGCGACCCACGGCAAGCCGTCCGAGCGCAACGCCCATCCCATCGCCACCAGCCGCGTCGCCATCGTGCACAACGGCATCATCGAGAACTTCCAGGAGCTGAAGGACGAGCTTTCAGCCGAAGGCCGCTGCTTCGACAGCGACACCGACACCGAGGTCGTGGCCCAGCTTCTCACCTCGCATCTCGAGCGCCAGCTCTCGCCCGAGGAGGCAATGGGCAAGGCGATGGAACGCCTGCGCGGCGCCTTCGCCCTGGTCGCGCTGTTCAGCGGCCGTCATGACATCCTGATGGGGGCGCGCCGTGGCAGCTCGCTCGCCGTGGGCTACGGCGACGGTGAGATGTATATCGGCACCGATGCGCTGGCGTTGGCGCCCTTCACCAAGCGCGTCACCTATCTCGAGGATGACGACTGGGTGGTGCTCGACGCCAAGGGCGCCACGATCTTCCAGGGCCACAAGCAAGTGCAGCGCGAGATCCGCCAGAGCGGCATCTCGGGCGCCATGATGGGCAAGGGCAACCACCGCCACTTCATGGTGAAGGAGATCTACGAGCAGCCCGCCGTCATCGGCGACACGCTGCAGACCTACCTCGATCCCGCCACGCGCAAGGTCACGCTGCCCGCCCTGCCGTTCGACTGGGCCAAGGTCTCGCGGCTCACCATCACCGCCTGCGGCACTGCCTGCTTTGCCGGCATGGTGGCCAAGTACTGGTTCGAGAAGCTGGCGCGCCTGCCGGTCGAGGTCGAGGTGGCGTCGGAGTTCCGTTACCGCGAGCCGCCGCTGCCCGAAGGCGGCGTCTGCATCGCCATCTCGCAGTCGGGCGAGACCATCGATACCCTGGCGGCGCTGCGCTACGCCAAGGCGAACAAGCAGACCATCCTGTCGGTGGTCAACGTGCCCGAGAGCGCGATCGCCCGCGAATCGCACGTCGTGCTGCCGACTTTGGCCGGCCCGGAGATCGGCGTCGCCTCGACCAAGGCCTTCACGACGCAGCTCACGGTGCTGCTGTCGGCCGCGATCGCCGCCGGCCGCGCGCGCGGCGTGCTCGCGGAAGAGGAGGAGGCGCGGCTGGCCAATGCGCTGATCGAGCTACCGGCGCACATCAATGAGGCGCTGAATCTCGAGGCTGAGTACAAGCGCATCGCCGAGGACATCCTCGCCGAGGCGCGCGACGTGCTCTATCTCGGCCGCGGCTCGGTCTTCCCGATCGCCCTCGAGGGCGCGCTGAAGCTCAAGGAGATCTCCTACATCCACGCCGAGGGCTATGCCGCAGGCGAGATGAAGCACGGTCCGATCGCGCTGATCGACGAGGCGGTGCCGGTCGTCGTGGTGGCGCCGACCGATGCGATCTTCGACAAGATCGCCTCGAACTTCGAGCAGGTGAAGGCGCGCGGCGGCAAGCTGGTGCTGCTGAGCG
>DATENV010000200.1:0-6269 GCA_035274805.1 Sphingomicrobium sp.
GCCGGGACGGTGAGTCCGGCCAAAGTCTTCGTGATGGGCGTCGGGGTTGCCGGGCTGCAGGCGATCGCCACCGCCAGGCGGCTCGGCGCGCAGGTCAGCGCGACCGACGTCCGGTCGGCGACCAAGGAGCAGATCCAGTCGCTGGGCGCCAAGCCGATCTTCGTCGAGAACGTCGCCGGGATCGAAGGGGAGGGAACCGGGGGCTACGCCACCGAGATGTCCGAGGAGTATCAGAAGGCGCAGGCCGAGCTGGTCTCGGGCCATATTGCCAAGCAGGACATCGTCATCACCACCGCGCTGATTCCCGGCCGCCCGGCGCCGCGACTTATCAGCGATGCGCAAGTCGCGACGATGCGGTCCGGCAGCGTGATCGTCGACCTGGCCGCCGAGGCCGGGGGCAATGTCGAAGGGACCGTGAGCGGCGAGCATGTCACCCGGCATGGCGTCACCATCATCGGCGCCGCGAACCTCGCGCGCAGCCTCGCCGCGGATGCCTCGGCGCTGTTCGCGCGCAACCTCTACAATTTCCTGTCGGCGTTCTGGGACCAGGAGCAGGGCCGGCCGGTACTTCCCGACGATGACGAAATCGTCAAAGCCGTCCGCCTGACGCAAAGCGGCAAGGTCGTGAACGAGCGGCTCAGCGCCGCCTGAGCCATGCACAACGCCGACATCCTGGTGATCGGCGGCGGGATCGCCGGCCTGTCGGCAGCTTCGGCCTTGTCGCGCCATGCGCATGTGACGGTGCTCGAAGCCGAAGAGCAGATCGGCTTCCACTCGTCCGGCCGCAGCGCGACGATGCTCCATTACGCGCTCGGCGACCGACTGGTGCGCGCGCTCACCCTTGCGAGCCGGGCGTTTTTCGACAGTCCACCGGACGGCTTTACCGACGTGCCGCTCGGCCACCGAATGCCGGTCTTGGTCTACGGCCGCGAGGACGAGCGCGCCGCGCTCGATGCGCTGGAGGCCGAAATCAGCGCGTTCGCCGCGCTCGAGCACCTCGATCGCGCGGGCGTCAACGACCTGTGCCCGTTGCTCAAGGACGATGCGGTCCACGGCCTCGCCGATCGCACCGGCATCCGGCTCGATCCCCATGCGATGCTTCAGGGCCATCTCCGCCTGCTGAGACCGCGCGGTGGCACGCTGCTCACGGGGCAGCGGATTGTCCGGATCATGCGCGCCCAAGGCGTTTGGACGGTAGCCAACGAAAGAAACGAGCGCTTTGCGGCTCCGGTGATCGTCAATGCGGCGGGCGCGTGGGCCGACCAGGTCGCCGCGCTTGCCGGTGTCGCTCCGCTGGGCCTCGAGCCCAAGCGGCGCACCATCATCACCTTTGACGCACCTGCCGGCGTCCCGCTCGACGGCCTGCCCTTCGCGAAGACCGTCGGCGACGAGCTCTATTTCGCGCCCGAGAGCGGGCGGCTGTTCGCCTCGCCGATGGACGAGGTGCCGAGCGACCCGTGCGACGCCCAGCCCGAGGAATATGACGTTGCCCTCGCCGCGCACCGGATGGAGCAGCGCACGGTCGTCAAGGTCGGGCGGATCCACAGCCGCTGGGCGGGCCTTCGGACCTTCACGCCGGACCGGCACCCGGCGATCGGCTTTGCGACCGACGCCGAGGGCTTTTTCTGGCTGGCCGGGCAGGGCGGTTTCGGCCTGCAAACCTCGCCCGCGATCGCGGCCATCGTCGCCTCCCTGATCGCAGGCGAGCCGTGGCCGGTTGCGGAGGTTGGTCGCGAAGACCTAAGTCCCGCCCGTTTCACCCGGCAGCCGGCATAGATCGACCCACCGCTCCGCCACCAGGCCGAAAAGACGATCGGTTGGAACTTCGACCGAGGTATTGAGCGATCCGCCGGCGGGATAGACGACATCGAAGGCCTGGAGCGACACGTCGAGATAGACGGGAAGGGGCGTCTTAAGCCCGAAGGGACAGACGCCGCCGACGGGGTGGCCGGTCAGGTCCAGCGTTTCTTCGGCGCCAAGCATCCGCGGCCGAGCGCCGAACTCGTCCTTGCACTTGCGGTTGTCGAGCCGGGCATCGCCGCGCGTGACCAGCAGGAACAGAAGTTGGCCCGCGCGCACCGCGAGCGTCTTGGCGATCCGCCCTGGTTCCACGCCCAGCGCCCTGGCCGCTGTCTCGACGGTGGCGGTGGTTCCATCCACCTCGATCAGCCTCAGGTCCGGCGCGTGCTCGGCGAGCCAGGCGCGGACCGATTCGAGGCTCATTCGCCCACCAGATGCAAGGCGATCCCCCGCTCCGGCGTGTTGCGGCGATGCTCGAACAGGAAGATGCCCTGCCACGTGCCGAGCAATAAGCGACCGTCCTTGACCGGGATCGTCAACTGCGTCTGGGTGAGCGCGGCGCGCAAATGCGCCGGCATGTCGTCCGGGCCTTCGTCGTCATGCTCGTAACGTCCGTCCTCCGGCGCGAGCCCCTCGAAATAGGCTTCGAGATCGCGTCTCGCGGCCGGCGCGGCGTTTTCCTGAATGAGGAGGGACGCCGACGTGTGGCAGCAAAAGACGGTCAGGACCCCTTCGCTAATGCCGCTTTCGGCAACGAAGTCGCGGACTTTTTCAGTGAATTCCGTGAGCCCGGGACGACTCGCGCGAATCGGAAGAATGGTGCTCGACTGGCGAAGCATGGGCCGCGACTAACGCGCGCTTCTCCGTTGCGCCAGCGAGCGCAAGCCGTGACGTTATGCAGGCAAAGCAAAAGCGCCCGCCGCGCGGCGGGCGCTTCGTAACTCATTGAAATTACGGCCCGACTTTCGCCGGGCCGAGACCGGTTTTAGCCGTTGCCTCCGGCAGTGGTCCAACCATGGCCCATCAGCCAGCTCATGAAGCCGCGGCCCGCTTTGGTCTTTTTCATTTCAGTCACCCCGTCTGTTCACTGCGATTCGGCAGCTGGGGCGATATTAACCTTAATCGTTATGGTTAGCAAACAAGTAACCACATTTCGGACGCAAATAGCTCTGCGTCGAACTCAGGCGGTCATTTACGGTGACTTAAGCGGCGCTGCGCTTGCGGTCAGAAGCGATGCGCTTGGTCAGGCTATCGAGCCCCATCGGTCGCCCGATCGCGAAGCCCTGGGCGATGTCGCAACCCATTTCGACGAGCAGGTCGAGGATGTCGCGATGCTCGACGCCTTCGGCGACGACCTTGCGGCCGAGCGAGTGCGCGAGGCCGATGGTCGACTGGACCATGAGGCGGTCGCTGCGGTTGTCGGCGACGCCTTTGACGAAGCTCTGGTCGATCTTGATCTCGTTGGCGGGGATTTTCTTCAGATAGTCGAGCGTCGAGAGGCCGGTGCCATAATCGTCGATGGCGATATTGACCCCGAGATCGCGCAGGCGGGTGATCATGTCGAGGCCTTCGCCGCTGCCTGCAAGCGCTGCCGTCTCGGTTAGCTCCAGCGTCAGATGCTGCGGCGAGAGCCCGTGCCGTGCGAGCATCGCCGACAGTCGCAGCGTGAAGCCCTTGTCGGTCAGTAGCCGCGCGGACAGGTTGACTGCCATGTCGAAGTCCGTCCCGCGCTTGTTAATCTGGGCGGCGGCGCCAACAGCATTTTCGAGCACGAAATCGGTCAGCTTGCCGATGCGATTGTGCTGCTCGGCGGCGGCGACGAACTCCGACGCGGCGATCGGGCCTTTCTCGGGGTGCGTCCAGCGGGCCAGGGCCTCGGCGCCGATAATTCGGCGGCTCTTGAGGTCCAGCTTCGGCTGATAGGCGACCCACACCTCGCCACGGTCGATGGCTTCGTCGAGCTGGCTTAGCATTGAGAGCTTCCACGATGCGTTTTCGAGGCTCTCAGGGTCGTGATACTTCCACTTGAGGCCGTCGTGCGCGGCCTCGTCGGCCGCGACCAGCGCGCTCGCCAGGCGGTTGGCGATGGACCGGCCGCTACCCACCTCGACGCCGAAGGCGATCGTCAAATCGAGCGACAAGCCGCCGATGCGCGCCGGGTTGCGGAACAGCGCGTAAAGCGCCTCGAGATGATTGCCCACCGGCTGGCGCGTTTCCTCGAACCAGGCGAAGATGCCGGCATCGCCCTGATAGAGGATGCGCTCGGGCGAGCCGACTTTCAGCCGCGACACGATCTGCTCGACGAATTGCCGCTCGCTTTCGGCGGGCAGGGTCGCGACGATCTCTTCGTAATTGAGGATCCGCGCAGCAACGAGCGCCTGGCTGCGGCCGTCGCGGTACGCGCGCAGGGCGTTGAGGTTAGGCAGGTTGGAAATGCTGTTGACCCAGCCGCGAGCCCGGTAGCGGCGCCAGCCAAGCACGCTGGCGACAACGAGGACCACAAACAGGCCGGCGGTGATATCGGCGAAGACCAGCCGCGCCTCCATCAAGGCCGGTGCGACGAGCAGCGCACCTGTCGTGCTGGTGAAAATGAGCAGTCGCTCGGCGAACCGCTTGCGTAGGACAGCGGCGGTCGTTGCGGCCAGCGCGAGAAGGAAAGCGGGCATCCAGCCGAGATCGATCGGCCGGCCCTGCTTCAGCGTCTCGGCGCCGAGCGCGTGGACGTAGACGCCATAGGAACGCCCGTAACCGGGGATGAAGAAGGCGTCGCCAAGGATTTCGGACGCGATCCCGATCAGGACATCCTTGCCGGCGAGTTCCTTCGCGCCGACCCGCCCGCTCAGCACATCGTCGGCCGAATAGGCCGGGATGCTGTTCAGCCTGATCGAATAATCGACCCGGAAGTTGGTGCCCGGTGGGCCGTGCACGTCCGCCGCGATCGCGGCGAAGGATGGCACCGTCTTTCCGCTGATGTTGGCGCCATAGGGCAGCCGCCAGGTTGCATTTTCCCAATTGTATTGAACGCTGGCGAGGCCGAGCCCGGCATGCTTGGTGAAGTCTGGAAGCGGCTGCGAATCGAGACGACTCCCCGACTCCGGACCGTTTCTCGATCGCGCCAAAAGGGTGACCCGGCCCGAGCGCTTGATCGCGTCGGCGAAAGCGCGGTCGTCCGCCTTGCTGGCCGCGAAGGAAAAATTGATGTCGTAAATGATGCGCTTGGCTTGAGCGGCGGTCAGGCGATCGACGAGCAAGGCCTGCTTGCTCCGCGGCCACGGCCAGTTTCCCTGCCCATGGAGCGATTGGTCGTCGACCTTGATGACGACCACCTGGCCGCTCGCATCGTGCATGTGGAAGCTGTTGCGGCCGACGCGGAGCGTATCCTCGAAATACTCGCCGAGACCGACCAGGCCGAAGATGAGTCCGGCCACTGCGGTCCACAGCAGCAGCTTCCACGGCTTGGGGTCCCGGCCTTGCTTGCCGCGCTTCGACACTTGCGCCTGCTTCCTTCCCAACTGGGCTGCACACGCATGCGCGCGAAAAGGTTAGGAAAGCGCTAACCGGACCTAAATTAACGGCGCGGCTCGACGCCGGGTGCAGCGGAATTCGCCCTGTCCTACAGCCGTGATTTGTGCATGATCGTGCAGATGCGCCGCCGTGGAGGTCTTCAGCTGCGATTTGCTGGCATGCCGGTCAGGATTGGGCCGATCGATGGGCGGCAGACCTTAACGTCACGGAAACTGGCGCCGGACCGCGTGACTTTAGTGGCTTTAAGCGCTTTCCAAGAGGGATAGATGGACTTCACTTCGATCCTGTCGATTTTCGTGCTCGCCTGCTTCGTCGGCTATTACGTCGTGTGGTCGGTGACGCCCGCCTTGCACACGCCGCTGATGAGCGTGACCAACGCCATCTCGTCGGTGATTGTCGTGGGGGCCCTGATCGCCGCCGCGGCCGCCGGCAGCCCCAGCTCGAAATGGCTTGGCCTGGCCGCGGTCGCCCTCGCATCGGTGAATATCTTCGGCGGCTTCGCGGTCACCGCGCGCATGCTCGCGATGTACAAGAAGAAGGAGCGGGCAGCCCCGCAGGGAGACAAGACCCATGCATGAGGCGGCGGCGACGCCCGCCTGGGTGCTTCTCGCTTATTTGATTTCGGGCGTTTGCTTCATCCTCGCGCTGAGGGGCCTCTCGAGCCCCGAGAGCAGCCGCCGCGGCAATCGCGCCGGGATGATCGGCATGGCTATTGCGGTCGTGACGACGATAGCGACACATGTCCCGGGATCATTTCTTGATCCCACGCAGGGACAATTGTGTAGCCATCTCGTGGGTGGTGGAACGACCTGCCACAAAATCACTTACTCTCCCGCCTTCGCGCCTGACTTTTTGACCATTTCTGAGCTTCTCGCCGCGATGGCGATCGGTGGCGCGATCGGCCTCGTCACCGCGCGCAAGATCCAGATGACGGCGATGCCGCA
>DATENV010000201.1:0-4777 GCA_035274805.1 Sphingomicrobium sp.
GGAAGTCGGGGTTCTGGAAGTCGCCGAGCCAGTCGGGCAGGCCGAAATGGCAAAGGTCGACGATCGGTTCGGGCCCGTGCTCGGCAAGCTCGGCCATCGGCTCATCGACCAGCTCCCACCGGTAGTCGCCCGGCCCGGCGAACGCGAGGTGCAACGGCGGCCCGTAGCGAAGATGGGTCGTGCCGATCTCCCGCGCCAGCTCGAAATCGCGCTGCCAGAATGCGTAGTGCCGCGTCCCGTCCAGCTCGTCGCGCCGCCAGTCGCCCCGGTCGACCGTCGGATAGCTGCCCTCGATGCCAGTCGCGAAGATGAAGCCGCCATCGGCACGCCGCTCACCGGCCGAGCCGTTGCGGCGGCGCCGCGCAGCAAGGTGAGCCGGGTGAGGCCGCTTCGCCCGGTAGCCGACGGGATGGGTGTAGATGGCGCCGACGACCAGCCCGAAAATTGTGTGGCCGGCGAGCAGGCCGACGACCTGCAAGACGGTGAGGCTTGGCAGCAGCATCGGCAACGTCAGCTGCACTTCATCGACGTCGAGCTGCATCAGCCGCAGCTGCGGACCGACGATAAACAGCGCGAGCGTCGCCGGGACCCCCGCGAAGGCGAGGCCCTGGATCGCCGGCTTCCAGTTGAACCTGGCCCAGAAGAAATAGGCATAGAAGACCGCCCAGCAGACGCCGACCAATGCATGGGCAGCCATTCCGGTCGTCCACCACGCGAGCGCCGGGCCATGCGGAAAAACGAGCGTTCCGAGACCGCGGACGAGGTCGAACGTCGGGACGCCTGCAGCGAGCACCGCCCGGGCGGCCATCTCCCAGACGGCCGCGCCGGCGATTCCCGCGAGCGCGGCTTTGCGCAGTGCGACGACGCGGATCATCCGTCCTCGCTGCTCCTCATTCCGCCGGCCGCTTCCTGCGCGCCACCGCAATTGCCGCAGCGCTCGCAGCGAACGCCGCGCCAAAGCCCAGCAGCGCCCGATGCTCGCTCGCCCACAGCAGCGGCGAATGGGTTCGGGCACGATCGCCGAAGCGGCCGTGCGCACCGTGGTCGCCGGGAACCGGCTCGAACAGATTGTCCTTGCGATCGGCGGCGAGCGGCTGCTGGTCCTGCTGTGCCTCGATGCCGCCGCGCGCCAGGTACCGGTCGAGCAGCGGCGACATCAGCTTGTCGCCGAAAATCGCCTGATAGGCCGGCGCGCCGACAATCCACTCCTTGCGGGTCGAATGCGCGGCCCGCCAGATGGCGGCGGCGGCGACCTCGGGCTGATAGACCGCGCCGACGGGTTTTGGGCGGCCGCGGGTATGCGCGCGAATCCAGTCGAACTGGGGCGTGTTGACGCCCGGTAGCTGGACCATCGTCGCGTGGACGGCGCTGTCCTCGGCGAGCAACTCGACGCGGATCGAGTCGAGGAAGCCCTGCAGCGCGTGCTTCGAGGCGCAATAGGCCGATTGCAGCGGGATCCCGCGATAGGCGAGCGCCGAGCCGACGAGCACGATCGCGCCCGAGCCTTGCGGGAGCATGTGCTTCAAGGCCGCGCGGGTGCCGTGCACCTGGCCCATGAAGGTCACGTCGACGACGCGGCGGAACTCCTCGAGGCTCATGTCCATGAAGCGCGAGAAGATGCCGGCGAACGCATTGTTCACCCAGACGTCGATACGGCCGAATTCGGCGACTGCCCGGTCGGCCGCTCGCTCGACCGCCGCCGGGTCGGCGACGTCGGTCGGAAGGACCAGCGCCCTTCCGCCCAGCTCCTTCACCTCGCGGGCGGTTGCCTGCAGCCCTTCGCGGCCGCGCGCGAGCAGCGCGATGGCGCAACCGTGCCGCGCGAATTTGCGCGCGGTTGCCCGGCCGATGCCGGCGGACGCACCGGTGATGACGGCGACTTCGGCCATTTCGACGGTCCTTTGCGCGAAGGCTTCTTCCGATTGGACACGCAACGCGCGTCGAGGTTCCCGTCGACCGGCTAGAGTCGTCCGATCGTTCAGGCGGCTTGAGGCGCGGCGCGGCGCCGGGCCCGGACGCTGAAGCCGATCGCGGCAAAGCCGAGCAACATCGTCGCCCAGCTCGCCGGTTCGGGCACGGGCACGAAGTTGCCGCGGATCTCGCCGCCCGGGAACTGCACCGTATGGAAGTTGATGTACGCCCGTCCGCCCAGGATATTGGCGAGCTGAGCGGCGAACGTCGTCCCGTTGCCTTCGGGCGCATCCCACTTGCCGCTGAAGGTGCCGCCCACGCCGCTTGCGAATGGCGTCACGACAGCGTCGTTAGGATTGTTGTCGTTGAACGGCGCGCCAAAAAACCCCCAAACGACGGGGAAAGTCCCGGCTGTCGACAAGGTCGTGCCGGCGTGAATGTGCGCGTTGAGGAGGTTATCGTTGATATCGGTAGTCTGCATGCCGGTGACGTCGATGTTGAAGATCGTCGCGGTGAACGTCATCGCCGTCATCGCGTCATTGATGACGAATGTGGCGCTACCGAACGACGCCGGCCGCGGGGTAATCCCGTCCGAAAGTGTCGGATTGGTGACCGACGGTTCCTGACCGTTGGTAAGGTTGACGGTGAACGTCAGCGCCGCGTGCGCCGGCGCGGCCAGGCCGAGCAGCGCTGCTGCGGCCAGGGATCGAACCACTGCTTTCATGATAGCCCTCCACCCATCTGTCGCGATGGGATGCGCGCCCGAAACGATTAACGAGCGAGTTGGCCGAAGGTTGCCAGGACGGTCGAACGGACAGCTACGAATTGAACCGGCGCGGCGGACGGGGTAACCGACCGCCCATGCGCGCGTGGTTCCGTAATCGCTATCTCGACCTGTTGGCGTCGATTTACATTTACAACGAACACCGCGGCTATACCGCGATCGACGATTTGCTCGCCGCGGTGCGCGAGCGCTGGCCGAACGATCACGCACTGATCGCCAAGATCGAGAAGCACCGGGTCGACGAGCGCAAGCATTATGTGATGTTCCGGCGCTGGTTCGAGCGACGCGGGATCATGCCCCTGGCGGTCGACAGCGCGTGCGGCCACATCGACCGCTTCGTCGGCATCATGTTCGGATCGAGCATCGACGCGCTCGACAAGCAGAAGATCGTCGGCAACGACCGGCTGTTCGGCCGTCTGTGCCGGGTCATCTCGCTGACCGAGCGGCGCGGCTACCGCCAGGTCGAGATATTGCTCAGGAGCGAGCATGTGCTGAGCGACAAGATGCTGACCAAGATCTTCCGCATCATCGAGCAGGACGAGCCGAGCCACTGGGCGCCGTACGACGGCTGGCTCGAGGCGCATGGCGTGCGCAACGATAGATGGTGGGAGCGGCTGGTGGACGGCTTCGTCCATTCCGAGCTGCTGTTCCTGAAGCTGCCGGTGCTGTTCCTGCATCCCAGCCTCAAGCGCCGGGCGAGGTTCGCCGACGAAGAGGACGGCCGCGGCGAACCGGTCGGCCAGCAGGCGCTGGCGACCAATTAAGCCGGCCTGATCAGCGCTGCGGCAGCAGCGCGCCGGGCAGCGTTCCCTCGATCTCCTCGGGCGACAGCTGGCGGTAGAATTTGAGGCCCGCCTCGTCGCCCTTGACCCAACTGATGCGGACCGCGGCGAACAATGTCCCGCGGCGCAGGATCGCGTCGCAATCCGCCGGGACGTCTTTCGCGCCGATGATGTGCGCGCCGGTGCGCGATATGTCGCGGATCGTGACCTTCAGCGTGTTGACCGGGGTCAGCAGGTCGCACGACATCAGCACGCGCGTGCGCTTGGGCCGTCGCGAGCCCTCGACGACCGCATGGACGCTCATGGGGCACCTGTCTTGTCTTGCCGACGCATCACTTAACCCCCTGCACGTCTCACCGACGCCGGTCCGCTTTAGGCCCAGAACGGTTTAGAAAGTCCAAACTGCCTCCAGCCGCCCTCCGTAGCCGCGGTTTCGTGCGCTTTTGGGACAGCTCAGTCTGTCGGGCAGCCGACGCTCGCCGCCGATGGTAAAGCCCGCGCTAAGCATGACGGGGGCAAGGCAAATGAACAGCAAGACATTCATCCGGCGGGCCGACCGCCATTCGGTCGATCTGCGCGGCTTCGCATTGGGGCCCGCGCGCGATTCCGACGTCCGCGTCGCGGATTTGTCGTACGGGGGCTGCCAGATCCGCTCGGAAGACGCGTTCAAGGCGGGCGAAGTCGTCGAGCTGCGGATCA
The DNA here is from genome assembly GCA_035274805.1 of Sphingomicrobium sp. Taxonomy (GTDB): domain Bacteria; phylum Pseudomonadota; class Alphaproteobacteria; order Sphingomonadales; family Sphingomonadaceae; genus Sphingomicrobium. The sequence goes on from DATENV010000201.1 coordinate 4,177, forward strand.
TCAAGCGCGGCGCCGCCGCGGCGGAAATCCGCTGGTCGACCGAAGGCCGGGCCGGCGTCCGGTTCATCAACTAGCCGATGGCGCAAGGCGTGCCACGACGGAAAAGGCTCAACCGCCTGGTCGGCGGCGCGGCCTTTTTCCTGCTCGGCGGGACGACCGCCGCGGCCTTGTCGGTGACGCGTCAGCCGCAGCACGACGTAGCCGCGGCGCGGCCGATTTCTCCGGCCTCTGCCGGGGACCGCATCGAGGTTTCGGCGGCAAGCGTGCGCCAGGCCTATGCCGCAGGCCTGATCGACCGCCCGATCCGGACCGTGCTCAACGTTCCGGGCTCGATGCGCTACGGCGACTATCGATGGGACGAGAAGGGCGTGCCGAGCGGCCCGATCTGGGTCCGCGTCGACCTTCGCTCGCAGCTCATCTCGGTGTTCCGGGGCGGTCATGAGATCGGCACCGCGGTCATCCTTTACGGCGCCGACGGCCTGCCGACGCCGAAGGGCAAATTCCCGATCCTGGCGAAGCTCAAGGATCACCGCTCGGCGACCTATGACGCGCCGATGCCGTACACGATGCGGCTGACCGGCGACGGAGTCGCGATCCACGC
>DATENV010000202.1:0-2914 GCA_035274805.1 Sphingomicrobium sp.
GACTCCGGTGGCGATCCGCGAAGGGCAGGCATTCGCCGACACCTTCTTCGGCAACGCGGCGCACCAGGTCGATTATAATTGCGTGCCCTCGGCCGTGTTCAGCCATCCGCCGCTGGCCGGCGTCGGCATGACCGAAAGCCAGGCGCGCGAGAAGTTGGGTCAGGTCAAGACCTACACGTCCGACTTCCGGGCGATGAAGAACGTGCTCGCCGGACGCGACGAGCGTTCGCTCTACAAGCTGGTGGTCGACGGCTCGACCGACCGCATCGTCGGCATCCACATGATCGGGCCCGACGCCCCCGAAATCCTCCAGGCCGCCGCGGTGGCGATCAAGGGCAAGCTCAAGAAGGCCGATTTCGATGCCACGGTTGCGCTTCATCCGACCATGGCCGAAGAGCTCGTGCTGATGCGCTAATTCCCAATTCTCAGGGGGACCATTGCACGACGCGATCATCATCGGCGCGGGCCACAACGGCCTGACCTGCGCTTATTATCTGGCGAAGAGGGGCCTCAAGGTCGCGGTGCTCGAAGCCGCGGGGACCGTCGGCGGCGCGGCGGTCACCGATGAATTCCTGCCCGGTTTCCGAAACTCGGCAGCGAGCTACACCGTCAGCCTGCTTCAGCCGAAGGTGATCCGCGACATGCAGCTCGAGCGGCATGGGCTGAAGGTCGTGCTGCGCAAGACCGACAATTTCCTGCCCGGCGACGGCGATTATCTGCTGGCCGGCCGCGGCGGGCTGACGCGCAAGGAGATCGCCCGCCACCATAAGCCCGATGCCGAGGCGTACGATCGCTACCTCGCCGAGCTCGAGACGGTCGTGCGCTTGCTCAAAAAGTGGCTGCTGCGCGCGCCCCCAAACGTCGGGCGCAAGGTCAGCGCGATCCCCAAGCTGCTCAGCCTCGGGCGCGACATGGCCGGCCTGTCGTTGGCGGAAACGCGGACCGTCCACGACTTCGCGGTGCGCAGCGCGGCCGACATTCTCGAACGGCACTTCGAGGGCGACCTCGTCAAGGCGCTGTTCGGCTTCGACGGCGTCGTCGGCAATTTCGCGTCGCCGCAATCGCCGGGGACCGCTTACGTGCTGCTGCACCACCTGTTCGGCGAAGCGGCCGGGGTGCCGGGTGCCTGGGGTCACGCGATCGGCGGCATGGGCTCGATCACCCAGGCGATGGCGCGCGCGTGCCGAGAGGCGGGGGTCGACATCATCCTCAACACGCCGGTCGAGGAAATCATCGTTGCAAACAGGCGAGCGTCAGGTGTGGTTGCCGGCGGCAAAGCTTGGCAAGCAGCAACGATTGTATCCGGAGTAAATCCGAAGCTGCTGTTCGATCGGCTGGTTCCTCGCGGCGCCGTCGAGGCGGACGTCGCGGCGCGAATGCACGGCTGGAAGTGCGAAAGCGCGACCTTCCGGATGAACGTTGCTTTGTCCGAGCTGCCCAAGTTCACCGTGCTGCCGAAGAGGGGTAATCACCTGACCGCCGGTATCATCATGGCGCCCAGCCTCGATTACATGCATCGTGCCTGGCTCGACGCGGCCGTGAACGGATGGTCGAAGCAACCGATCATCGAGATGCTGATCCCTTCCACGCTCGATTCGACGTTGGCGCCGAAGGGCCGCCACGTCGCCAGCTTGTTCTGCCAGCACTTCCGCTACGACCTCGGGCCGGGCCGCGACTGGGACCAGGAACGGGAGCAGGCGGCCGACCAGATCATCGCCACCGTCGATGCCCATGCCCCCGGCTTCGCCAAATCGGTGCTCGGGCGGCAAGTCCATTCGCCGCTCGACCTCGAGCGCCGCTTCGGCTTGGTCGGCGGGGACATTTTCCACGGCAAGATGAGCCTCGACCAGCTGTTCAGCGCGCGGCCGATGATCGGTGCCGCGGATTATCGCATGCCGCTGAAGGGCCTCTACCTGTGCGGATCGGGTGCGCATCCCGGCGGCGGGGTAACCGGCGCACCCGGACACAATGCGGCGCAGGCGGTGCTTTCAGATCGCCGGTTCTGGAACCGCCGCCGGTGAAGCCGCTCAAAGGCATCAGGGTCCTCGACCTCAGCCGCGTCCTCGCCGGCCCGTGGTGCACGCAATTGCTCGCCGATCTCGGCGCCGAGGTGATCAAGATCGAGCGGCCGGGGAGCGGCGACGACACCCGGCATTGGGGACCGCCTTGGCATGGCCAAGGTGATCAACGCGTCGCGGCTTATTTCCTGAGTTGCAACCGCGGCAAGAAATCCGCTGCGATCGACTTTGCCCAGCCCGAGGGCGGAGCGCTTGTGCGGCGGCTTGCTGCCGAAGCCGATGTGGTGGTCGAGAATTTCAGGGTCGGTGGGCTCGAGAAGTTCGGCCTCCATGCCAAGTCCCTGCGCGCGACGAATCCGCGGCTTATCTATGCCTCGATCACCGGCTTTGGGCAGGACGGACCCTACGCCACTCGCGCCGGCTACGACTTCATCATTCAGGGGATGGGCGGAATGATGAGCGTGACGGGCCTGCCCGATGATGAGCCGGGCGGCGGTCCGATGCGCGCCGGCGTGGCGATCGCCGACCTGTTCACCGGGCTCTACACATGCGTTTCGATCCTCGCTGTCCTGTTCAGCCGCGAGCGGACCGGGGAGGGTGCCGAGATCGACATGGCGCTGTTCGATACGCAGATCGCGGTGATGGCCAACCAGGCGTCCAATGCGCTCATTTCAGGCGGGGACCCCCCGCGCCAAGGCAATACCCATCCCAACATCGTTCCGTACCAGCCGTTCGACGCCGCAGATCAGCCGATCATCATCGCGGTCGGCAACGATCGCCAGTTTGCCCGGCTGGCCGACATCTGCGGCCATTCCGAATGGGTCGCCGACGAGCGATTCGCGACCAATGAGGCGCGCGTCGCCAACCGTGCGGAAATGGTCCGGGTAGTGGCGGAG
>DATENV010000203.1:0-4789 GCA_035274805.1 Sphingomicrobium sp.
TGCAGCATCTGCGCCGGGCCGCTCATCCGCGCGAAGAGGATTAGGCTGGTGATCAGCACCGGAAACGGCAAATGAAGCAGCCGCACGCCCACCAGCAGGAGCACTGCAGCCACCACGGCTGCGCCGAACGCGGCGAGCTGCCGGGAGAAGGAATAGTCGCGAGCGAAATCTGTGAAGCGATCCGCGGCGCGGCCGAGGCTGGCGCGATATTCCTCGATGAATGCCGGGACGGTGCCTTGGGCAAGCGCCGCCTTGAGTCCGGCATGGACCCGGAAGCCCGATGCCGCGCTTTGCTCCATGGCCTCGCTGATCGCAAAGCCGCTGCGGACGCCGCGAGCGGTCACCCGCATTGAGGCGAGCAAGCCGGCGACGAGAAACGCGAGGGCAATTGCCGTAAGCGCCGGTGACAGGAAGAACGCCAGTCCCAGCTGCACCAGCAGCATCGTCGCCGCGAGCGCAATGCTCTGGACGTAGGCGCTGGCCTGCGCCGCGCGCGGCACGTCGGTCAGGAGCAGCGACTGCATCCCGTCCTGGCCGATGCTGCTGGCGAACGGCCAGCCGCGGCTCGCCAGTGTCGCCGCCGCGCGCAGCCTGAGGTCGAGCTCATATTGCGACTGCAGCCGCGCCAGCATCACGTCGCGCGCGAACAGCAGAAGCGAACGAACGCCCATCGCCGCGATGAACAGCGCCAACGCAGCCATGAACCATTGCCCGCTCGTCCAGTCGGCCGCGAACGGCGCGAAATGAAGGAACGAAGCAGGGCCGCCATTGATAGCGATCGTCGCCAGCGGCACGATCATGAGCAGGCCGAAGCCCTCGGCCAGCCCGCCCAGAATCATGAGCGCAAGCACCAGCCACAGGCGACCGCCCGCAAAGCGTCGATAATCCCTGAGAAGCGCGGCTATGCCGCTGCCTTCTGCCCGGCCCATAACCAGGCGAATAGCAGATTTTGGGCTGGGCCTAGCCCTGGCGCGCCTTGAACCGGCGGTTCGTCTTGTTGATGACGTAGGTGCGGCCGCGGCGACGGATGACTCGGCAGTCCCGGTGGCGCGCCTTGAGCGACTTCAAGCTGTTGCGAATCTTCATGGCCGGGCGCCTGCCTCGTTCTCTGATTTTCGGGTTGTTCGGAATGGTCCAAGAACCGGCGGCTCACCTAGAGAGCGGCCCTGTCGAAGTCAAGGCATCCGGTCCGCGCGCGATCGCCCTTAGCGCAGCACCATCCGGTCGCCCTCGATTTGCACCGTCTTGAACTTGCTGAGGAAGCTCTGGCCGAGCAGCGACTGCTGGCCGCTGCTCAGCACCACCGCGTCCAGGCCCTCGGTGCTGAGCGGGCCGAGCTCGACCCGGTCGAGCCGCACATACTCGCCATGAACTGCGCCGTCGGCGCCTTCGCCGACGACCTCGTTCATCCCGATCGAGGTGGCGAGCCCGGCCATCCGCGCGTCGTCGCGCGACAAGGCGATCGAAGATGCGCCGGTATCCACTAGCATATGCACGACGGTGCCGTTGATCCGTACGTCGGCATAGAAGTGCCCGTCCGCGTTGCGGTCGAGCTGGATGCTGCCGTCGAGCCGGTTGACGTTCGGTTCGCCCGGCGAGTCCGATTGGTCTTTGGCAGACGCCACGGCCGGTCGGGTCATGATGACCTCGCGGCTTGGCGAGCGGCTCCGCGTCACCTGCCCCAGCAAGGAAGCCGCGATCCCGGCCAGGACGATGACGATGAGGTACGTCCGCAGCATTGCTGCCCAGCTACGGCCGGCGCGGTAAAGAAAGCTTGAAGCGCGCCGCTTAGGCGGTCTCCAGCAGCTTCCTCTCCCACGCCAGGGCGTCGCCGACGATGCGGTCGATATCGGCATAGGCCGGGCGCCAGTCGAGGGTCTCGAGAAGCCGCTGGTTGCCGGCAACCAGCGCGGCCGGATCGCCGGGGCGGCGGCCTTCCATCACCCGCTTCACCGGCGCGCCGTTCGCTTTGTCGACCGCGTCGAGCACCGCGAGCACCGAGAGGCCGCGGCCGTAACCGCAGTTGATCACCAGATTCTCGCCGGGATGCGCCGTCAGCCAATCGAGCGCCGCGACATGGGCCGCGGCGAGGTCGCTGACATGGATATAGTCGCGGATGCAGGTGCCGTCCGGCGTCGGATAATCACTCCCATAGACCGCCACATGGTCGCGTTTGCCGACTGCTGCTTCGACGGCGATTTTGATCAGATGGGTCGAACCTTTGCCGACCTGCCCCGCGCGTCCTTCCGGGTCCGCCCCGGCGACGTTGAAGTAGCGCAGCGCGCCGTAGTTGAACGGATGCGCGGCCGATGCATCCTCGAGCATTCGCTCGGTCATCAGCTTCGATGCTCCGTAGGGATTGATCGGCAGCTTGGGATCGTCCTCGACGACCGGCACGCGCTCGGGCGCGCCGTACACCGCCGCCGTCGACGAAAACAGGATATGCTTCACGCCGGCATCGACCGCGGCGCTCAACAGCGCATGTGAAGCAAGCGTGTTGTTCGCATAATATCTGAGCGGCTGCTCGACCGATTCCGGAACCACGATCGAGCCCGCGAAATGCATGATCGCGCCGATCTCAAGCTCGTCGATGATGCTGTCGACCAATACCTGCTCGGCGATCGAGCCCTGGAAGAACGGCACGCCGTCCGGCACGACCGAGCGCGTTCCAGTGGACAGATCGTCGATCACGGCGACGCGCCAGCCGGCGTCCTTGAGTGCCAGCACGGCGTGGCTGCCGATGTAACCGGCGCCACCGGTGACGAGGACGGAAGGTCTAGTCATGTATCGCCGCTAGCGAAGAGCCCGCCGCCGCGCCAGCCATCGCCGCCATTGGCAGTTGGAATCTATCCATTAGTAGAAGCCTTGCCGCGCAATTGCGTCGGGACGGGCAGCTTCGTTCGTGTAACTCACTGTGATTCTTTGGGGGAAGTCAGGATGACGGGTCGTAGCTTGATACTGCTGGCTTCAACCGCATTGATGCTGGGCGGCGGATCGATTCAGCCGGCGATAGCGCAGCGCGCGACGGCCACGGCCGCATCCGTGCCGCCCATCGCCTTTACCGAGCGGACGCTGCGCAACGGGCTGAAGGTCATCGCCATTCGCGATACCGCAACCCCCGACGTCACGACGTCGATGTGGTACGAGGTCGGATCCAAGCACGACCCCGCCGGCCGCTCCGGCTTCGCCCACCTGTTCGAGCACATCCTGAGCCGCAAGACGGTGAACATGCCGTACAATGCGATCAACAAGATGGTCGATGACATCGGCGGCACCCGCAACGCGTCGACATGGTACGACCGCACCAATTATTATGAGACTGTCCCCGCCGAATATCTCGAGCGGATGTTGTGGACGCACGCCGAGCGGATGGCCCGGCCCGTGGTCGACAAGGAAGTTTTTGAAACCGAGCGCAACGTCGTCAAGGAAGAGCTGCGCCAGCGCGTGCTCGCCCCGCCTTATGGGCGGCTGTTCAACTTCGTGATCGGCGAGAATGTCTATAATGTGTTGCCGCATCGGCGGCCGACGATCGGCAGCATCGCCGACCTCGATTCCGCGACGCTTGAAGATGCCCGCGCGTTTCACGAAGCTTATTACGGTCCGGACACGGCGACCCTGATCGTTTCCGGCAACTTCGATCCCGCGGAGCTCAACCGCCTGGTCGACAAATATTTCGCGGCGATCCCGAAGCGCGCCAAGGCACTGCCCCTGGCAATCAAGATCAAGGACAAGCCGGTCACCGCGCGGCGCGTGAATGCGACCGGTCCGATCGTGCCGCTGCCGCTCGTGGGCTCGGCATGGCAAACGCCGGGCGCCGCCCATCCGGATATGGCGACGATGGAGATCATCGACGCGATCCTGACCCGCGGCGATCACAATCGCATGGACACGGCTTTGGTGAAGACCGGTCTCGCCGCCGAGACGAACTCGTTCCTCAACGACACCGAGGAGCAGGGCTTCTACGCGCTCGGCGCCTTCGTCGCGAGCGGGAAGGAGCCCGAAACCGTTGCAACCGAGATGGATCGCGCGCTTGACCGGCTTCGCGCTCAGGGACCAACGTTGGATGAACTGACCGAAGCCAAGAACGAGCTTCTCGCGGGCGCGCTCGAAGAGCGAGAGGTCGCGAGCAATCGCGCGTTCACCTTGGGCGAAGCCCTCGTGCGGACCGGCAATCCCCGCGCTGCCGACCGTCGCCTCGCGGGCATTACGCGCGTCACGGTGGCTGACGTGAAACGCGTCGCAAACATGCTCCTCAGCCCTGCGCGGCGCCTCGAGCTGCGTTACGCGAAGGGTGACGGCGACCCGAAGGGGTGGGCGAATCCAACGCCGTTGCCGCGCTTCCAGGCCATTCCGGCAGTGACCGGGACGCCGAACCAGCTTCGTCCGGAAGGCGAGCGCGAAGCTCCCCCCGCGGCCGGCACTCCGGCCACCTTTGCGATGCCGGCCATCGCCGATTCGAAGCTCGCGAACGGGCTCCGCGTGGTGACCGCTCGGACGACGGCGGTGCCTCTCGCAACCTTGACCGTGGCGATCAAGGCTGGCTCGGCCGTCGAGCCCCGCGCCAAAGCCGGATTGGCGGGGCTCGCCGCGGACATCGCCAGCAAGGGCACCGTAACACGCTCCGCGGACGATATTGCCGCCGGGTTCGAGCGCCTCGGCGCGAGCTTGAGCAGCTCGGCTTCGCCCGATGGAACATTCCTGACGGTGACCGCCCCGACGGCGACGCTGGAGCAGGCGGCGGTCCTGCTCAGCGACGTTATCCAGAATGCCGCCTATCCGGCAGAGGATT
>DATENV010000204.1:0-2059 GCA_035274805.1 Sphingomicrobium sp.
ACCGCGAAGCGATCCTGATGGCCGAGGAACTCAAAGGCACCGCGGTGCAGTGGGAGCTGTGGGAAGGCCACCGGCTCGTCGCGGAGATCAACAGCCGGATCGCCGTTTAGGTTTGGGGCGCTTCACCTGGGTTAGCGGGCGAAACCAAACGCGGTCTCGACGATTCTTGGGGGGAAGGAGAAAATCATGCCGCGCGAATTGATCGATGCCGGAACCGACAAGCGCTACGTCCGCCGCGACGAGCAGGGCCAGTTCAGCGAGAGCGACGACGTCGGCCGCAGCTCGGCGAGCGACCAGAAGCGGGATTCGAAGACCAGGCCCAAGCGCGGCGAAGGCGATCGCGGCGACCGCTAACCGTCCTCAGTCCGGTCCCGGGTAGGACACCGGCTTTTCGTTGAATGCCTTGATCAGGGTGATCGGGCCCTTGGCGACCGGCTTCCAGTGGATGTTCTCGCGGCCCTCAAGCATCCATGCGCCGGCGAGGCCGCAAACCAGCCACAACAGCAGCGCGACGCCGATCCACAGTTTCATCGCGCCGCTTGTACCCCAGGTTCAAGGCCGGGGCGAGGCTTGGCCGGCGCGGCGAACGAGAAAGCGGGCGTGGACACGGGCGCTCGGGCGGGCGGCAGCTTGACCGTCACCGTGCTTCGGCCGGGCTTGTCGAACCGCGCTTCGCAGCCGCCCTGCACCAGCAGGGCCGCGAGCGCGATAGAGGCCAGCCTCAATTGGGAACCGGCCATTCGACTTTGGTGACGCGGCCGTCGCCGTCCCCGACCCCCGCGATCGGCAGCGGGACCAGGACCGGCCGGCGGGTCGGCCGCTGCCGAGAAATGTCGCTGAGGCGATTGAGCGGCGCGGGGCGGATCACTGGCGCGCGTCCGGCTCGCCCGGCGGCTCGGGGAAATCGAGCGGCAGCTCGAGCTCGGCCTCGGGCGACGGCTCGACCCGATAGCGGCTGGCGATCGCGCTCAGCCGGTCGAGTGCGACTTCATTCTCATCGGCCTGAACGCGTTGTTTCGTGCCAAAATATTTCATTGCGGCGGACCCCCATTGTCCAAATGCCACCGCCACGCCGGGGACCATGTTCGGCGCAATTCCTTGACGAAATGCAAACGCCGCCGCCTGCCGCTAAAGCCGGGCTCGTGAGCTCGCTTGCCGCGCATAGTGAAACGCCCGTCCTGCCGCCGCATTCGCTCGCGGTCGCGGCCTTCTCGACCATCGTCGAATGGTATGATTTCACGCTCTACCTCTATTTCGCGGCGGTGCTGTCGCGGGTGTTTTACGGCGGGGGCAGCGGATCGCTGCTGCTGACGCTGGGCGGCTTCGCCATCGCCTATCTGATGCGGCCGTTGGGCGCGCTGTTCTTCAGCCACATCGGCGACAAGCGCGGCCGGCGGCACATGATGCTGCTGTCGGTGGCGCTGATGACCGCGGCGATGCTGGTCACCGCCTTGTTGCCGACGCGCAGCGCGATCGGTCCCGCCGCGGGCTGGCTGCTGCTGGCGCTGCGCTGCGTGATGGGGTTTTCGGTCGGCGGCGAATATACCGGCGTGGTCGCCTACCTGCTCGAGGGCGCGCCGGAGCGGCGGCGCGGCCTGATCACCTCCTCGGCCTCGGCGGCGAGCGAGGTCGGGGCGCTGCTCGCGGTCGGAGTGTCGGCGCTGACCGTCAGCCTCATGTCCACCGCGGATCTCGACAGCTGGGGCTGGCGAATCCCCTTCTTCGTCGGCGCGGCGCTCGCCGGCTCGGTGTGGATCGCCCGCTCGACCATGCACGAAAGCCCCGAGTTCCGCCGCCAGCAGGACCAGGGCACGGTGCCGGAGGTGCCGCTGCGCCATGCGCTCCGGCACCACCGCGCCGGCATCGCCCGCGGCTTTTCGATCTCCGCGCTGGGCTCGATCACTTATTATGTCGGGATCACCTACGTCCCGGCATTCCTGACCTCGGTCGGACGCCTGAGCGAGCGCGACAGCCTGTGGCTGTCGACCATCGCCGCCGTCGCGGTGATCCTGGTGACCCCGCTGGTCGGCCTGCTCAGCGACCGGATCGGCCGCAAGCC
>DATENV010000205.1:0-3894 GCA_035274805.1 Sphingomicrobium sp.
TTTTGCTCGTCGGCGTCGATCGGGTTGGTGACGTTCTCGACCGTCGCATTCTGCTCCTCGACGGCCTCGTTGATGGCGTTTTGCGCGGCCGCCTGATTGGCTGCCGCATCCATCGCCGCCTGGTTGGCCAGTTCGTTGAGCTGGTCCGCATTGGGCTGGTTGAGTTCGGCATTCTGCACGGAGTCCTCATTGCCGCGGTTGCACGCCGCGAGCGCCAGACTCGCCATGCCGAGTGTCACAAAAGCCAGTCTTTTCATCGCTTTCGGTTCCCCAAATAGGCCTTGCTGAAGCCCGCCATAACAGCGCTAAACTTGAGATTCACGCGCAAAATCCCTATCTAAGAGGTGCCGGGCAACCGGCTATGTCGGTAGACTGTCAGGTGGAATAGGCACTTCGGACCCGGGGGGCAGTACCCCGGCGCCTCCACCATCAACCGCGAAGGTTCGCGGCTGTTGATGGGGGCGAAATAGGATCGACGAGTGCAATAAAGGCCCGATTGCCGATCGGTATGGATGCCACCGTGACGGCTCATTCACACAAGTGCCAACGATAACGAGGCGCTCGCTCTTGCCGCGTAACTGACGTCCTAACGGACTGAAGTTACAAAGCTAAAGCGCGGTCGGACCCCACCGGGCAACAGAAGGGGATTCCAGCGGCACGGGGGACGCCGGGCAACAGAAGTCCCCCACCTTTCTTTTCCCCGCAATGTTCGTAGGCTCCTCCGCAAGGGGGGATTGCCATGCATCACTGGACCAGGCGCCTGTTCGCGATTGCCGCGCCGCTGCTGCTCACCGGCTGCCTGTGGGGCCCGGGCAAGTTCGCGTCGGACCTGACGCTCCGCAAGGATGGCAGCTTCGCGCTGAACTATCGCGGGGAGATCATGCTGCAGCTGCCGCCTGAGGCCGGTGGGCCATGGAAGCCCGAGATGGCGCGCTGTTTCGAGGGCATGCAGAATAAGACCTCGTCGCAAGCGGTAATCGTCGATCCGAAGGCAGGTGCTCCGAAAGAGCGACCATGTACCGCGGCAGAGATCGCTGGCCAGAAGTCTGATTACGAACGAGGCGCGGCGGCAAAGGGCAAGGATGCCGAACAGATGGCCAAGCTGTTTGGGCTGCCGGGCCTCGATGACGCATCCAACCGCGCCTTCGCGGCCAAGCTGATGAAATATGCCGGATGGCGCTCGGTCAGCTACCGCGGGAAGGGCGTGTTCGACGTCGATTATCATTTCGAGGGCCGCGCCACGCAGGACTTCCTGTTCCCGGCGCTGCCCGACAACGACCTCATCATCCCGTTCATCGCGATCCGCCGCCGCGCCGATGGCGCGGTCCTGGTGACCGCTCCCGCATTCACCGGCGGCGCGGGGCCACTCGGCGCGCGCGCCGGGGCGGCCGCGGCCGAGGGCATGAAGGACGGGCCGGTCTCACGCGCGCAGGGGCGCTTCACGGTGATCACCGACGGCGAGATCCTGACCAACAACAGCGAGGACGGCGCGACGCCGCATCCGATCGGACGGCAGTTGCGGTGGGAGGTCGGTCCGACCTCCAGCAAAATCCCCGAGACGCTGATCCGGCTCTAGCGCTTCCTCAGCTCGTCGCGGATCTCGGTCAGCAGCTCGACCTCGCTCGGGCCCGCGGCGGCTTCGTCGCGGCGGCGCATCAGCTTCGTCGCCCACCGGATCATCAGGAAGATGATGAAGGCGAGGATCAGGAAGTTGATCACGACCGTGACGAACTCGCCCCAGCCGAGCACCGGCGCGCCGGCGGCCTTCAGCGCCGCATAGTCGGTCATGCTGCTCTTGTAGCCGTCGGGCACCGGGCCGAGCAGCGTGAAGTAGCTGGAGAAATCGAGCCCGCCGAAGATCGCGCCGACCACCGGCATGATGATGTCCTCGGTGAGGCTGGTCGCGATCGTGGCGAAGGCGGCTCCGATGATGACGGCGACGGCGAGGTCGAGCACGTTGCCCTTGGCGATGAACGCGCGGAAATCGTTGAGCATGGCAGGGGCCCCCTTTTTGTCGTCGCGCCGACTTAGCCCAATCATTCCATTTGAAAAGCGGGGCCGCGCTGTATTGCCTTCTTAAGACAGCGTCTTGAACCGGGCCGGGCCTGCATCTACTTAAGCGCGACTTATCGAAGGGGACGTCCAATGACCGTGCTTCGCCGCTTTGGTTTGCTTGCACCGCTCGCCGCCTTAAGCCTGGCCGGCTGCGGCCTCAACAGCGTCCCGACCGCCGAGGAGCAGGTCAATGCCTCGTGGGGCAATTTGCAGAGTGAATATCAGCGCCGGGCGGACCTGGTGCCCAATCTGGTCAACACGGTGAAAGGCTATGCGCAGCAGGAGCGCACGGTCCTGACCGAAGTCACCAATGCGCGCGCCAGGGCGACGAGCATCCAGCTCAGCGGTGACGACCTTAGCGATCCCGCGAAGGTGAAGGCGTTTGCGGACGCGCAGAACCAGCTCGGCGGTTCGCTCGGGCGGCTGCTCGCGACCTTCGAGGCCTATCCCGACCTCAAGTCGAACCAGAACTTCCTGACGCTCCAGGCGCAGCTTGAGGGCACCGAGAATTCGATCCTCGTGGCGCGGCGCGACTACAACGAGTCCGTCCGCGGCTATAACACGCGCATCCGAACCTTCCCCGACGCGATCGGGGCGAAGATCTTCTACGGCGCCAAGCCCAAGGTTCCGTTCGAGGCATCGGCCGGGGCGCAGACCGCGCCGAAGGTCGATTTCAACACCAACGCCGGCTGAGGTGATCCGCTTCCCTGTCGTCATTTGGCTGGCGCTGCTCGCGCTGGCGACGCCCGCCGCAGCGCAGAACTTCCCGCCGTTGACGGGCCGGGTCGTCGACAATGCGCACCTGCTGTCGCCGGCGCAGGTCGCGGACCTTAGCAGCAAGTCCGAAACGCTCGAGGCGCAGACCAAGCGGCAGTTCGTCGTCGCCACCGTGCCAAGCCTCGAAGGCCGGCCCATCGAGGACTACGGCTACCGGCTCGGCCGCGCCTGGGGCATCGGGCAGAAGGGCGAGGACGACGGGGTCATCCTGCTGGTCGCGCCCAATGAGCGGAAGGTCCGGATCGAGACTGGCTACGGCGCGCGGGTCTTCCTGACGGATGCCGTGTCGAGCGTCATCATCCGCGAAGCCATCCTGCCGCATTTCAAGCAAAGTCCGCCCGATTACGGCGGCGGGATCGTCGAGGGCGCGGACCAGATCATCAAGCAAATGAGCCTGCCGGCGCAAGAGGCGCAGAAGAACGTCGCGGCAGCCGAGCAGGCGCAGCAGCGCCGCGCGCGTTCGGGGGCGGGCGTATTGCCGGCCATCTTCTGGTTCATGATCATCGGCTTCGTTCTGCTGTCGATGGCGCGGCGCGCCGGCGGACGTCGTTACCGGCGCCAACGCGGCGGCATCAGCCCGTGGGTCATCCTGTGGGGCCTCAACGAATTGAGCCGCTCCTCGCGACGCGGCGGTTCATGGGGCGGCGGCGGTGGATGGGGCGGCGGCGGCGGAGGCGGCTTCGGCGGCTTCTCCGGCGGAGGCGGCTCGTTCGGCGGCGGCGGAGCATCCGGCTCATGGTGATGCAGCTATCCGAAGCCGATCACGCGAAGGTTAGCGCGGCGATCGCCGCCGCGGAGGCGAATAGCGACGGCGAGGTCCTGACGATCGTCGCGCCAAGCAGCGATTCCTATCACGATGTTGCGCTGCACTGGGCAGTGCTGGTCCTGATCGCGGTGATTGCCTTTGCCGCGTGGCAGCCGAGCCTGCTGCACTTCTGGCACGCGATCGTGATCGGTGGCTGGCACCTGGAACCGACGACCGGTGAATTGCTGGTGGTCCTGCTGGTGCTCGCCGTGGCGAAGTTCACTGTCGCGCTGCTTCTGCTCCGGTGGATGCCGCTG
>DATENV010000206.1:0-11075 GCA_035274805.1 Sphingomicrobium sp.
GTCGAAGACGAACCCAATCTGGGCCGCCAATTGCGCTCGACCCTGGAGGGTGCGGGCTATGCCGTCGACTTGGCCACCGACGGCGAGGACGGCCATTACCTCGGCTCGACCGAAAGCTATGACGCGGTGATCCTCGACCTCGGCCTGCCCGAGATCGACGGCCTCACCGTGCTCGACCGCTGGCGCCGCGAAGGGCGCAAGATGCCGGTCCTGGTGCTGACGGCGCGTGACAGCTGGTCGGACAAGGTCGCCGGGCTCGATGCCGGCGCCGACGACTATCTGGCGAAGCCGTTCCAGACCGAGGAGCTGATCGCGCGCCTCCGCGCCCTGATCCGCCGCTCCTCCGGCAACGCCTCGTCCGAGCTCAGGGCCGGCGACATCCGCCTCGACACGCGCTCGGGCAAGGTCACCAAGGACGGCGAACCGGTCAAGCTTACCGCCCAGGAATATAAATTGCTGTCCTACCTCATGCACCACAAGGGCAAGGTGGTCAGCCGGACCGAGCTCATCGAGCATATCTACGACCAGGACTTCGACCGCGATTCGAACACCATCGAAGTGTTCGTGACGCGCATCCGCAAGAAGCTCGGAGCGGACGTGATCACCACCATCCGCGGCCTCGGCTACAGCCTCGAGGAACCGGTCAGTTGAACGACCAAGCCGCCCCGGTGACGGCGGCGGCCCCAAGGGCTACCGACGACTCTAGCCCGCCGGTGCGCGGCGTCCGGCGGACTGCCCGAACCGGGTCGCTCACCCGGCGCATGATCGTCATCGCCGCGGTGTGGATCGCAGCGCTGCTGCTGCTCGGCGGCCTCGGTCTCGACCGCGTGCTCTCGCGCTCGATCATTAACAGCTTCGACAACCAGCTGACCCTGATCCTTAAGGGCATGGTCGGAGCATCGGAGATCGGCCCCGACGGCGAGGTGCGCTTCAGCCGCCCGCCCGCCGACCAGCGCTTCATCGAACCCTACTCGGGCCTTTATTTCCAAATCAGCGGCGACGGCGCCGACACCTTCGCGTCCCGCTCACTGTGGGACCGCCGGCTGCAGGTCAACGAGACCCACGTCGACCTCAAGCCGCATCTCTACGACAGCGAGGAATTCAGCGCGCCGGGCCATGCGGAACCGTTGCGAATCGCCGAGATCGACGTGATCCTCCCCGGTTCGAAGGTGCGCTGGCACTTCCAGGTCGCGCAGTCGCGACAGACGATCAACGATCAGATCCGGCAGCTCCGCTCGACTCTCGCGTGGAGCTTCGGGGCGCTCGGGCTCGGCCTGCTCATCCTCGCCGCGCTGCAGACGTTCTACGGGCTGTGGCCGCTGCGCCGCGTGCGCAGCGAAGTCGCGTCGATCCGCTCGGGCAAGCAGACCCGGATCGGCCGCGATTTCCCGGCGGAGATCCGGCCGCTGACCGAAGAGATCAACCAGTTGCTCGCGCACAGCGAGGAGCAGGCCGAGGAGGCCCGGCGCCACGCCGGCAATCTCGCCCATGCGCTGAAGACCCCGCTCACCGTGATCACCAACGCGGCGACCGCGGATTCGCCGGACCTAGACGCGACGGTGATCCGCGAATCGGCGGCGATGCGGCGTCAGATCGATCACCATCTGGCGCGCGCCCGGGCGATCGGCCGGCGGGCCTCGGCCCAGGCGCGGGCGCGGGTCTGGGCGAGCCTGGAAGCGGTCCAGCGCGCGGTCGACCGGCTCTACGAAAATGTCACGGTCGACATCGCCGGCAACCATGACGCCGAGGTCCGGGTCGAGCGCCAGGACCTCGACGAGATGCTCGGCAACCTCGTCGAGAATGCCGCCAAATATGGCGGCGGCCGGGTGTTCGTGACCGTCGAGCCGAAAGGCCGAATGGTAGACATTTTGATCGAGGACGACGGCCCCGGCATCCCCGAAGAACGCCGCGGCGAGCTGTTCACCCGCGGTGCGCGGCTTGATACGACTGGTAAGCCGGGCACCGGCCTTGGCCTCGCGATTGTCCGCGACGTCGCCGAGATCTACGGCGGCTCGGTCCATCTCGAGGAAAGCGAGGATCTTGGCGGGCTGCTGGCGCGGCTGAGCCTTCCCGCCGGCTAAAAATTCCCGCTCGCCGCTTCGTCGAAAAGCCGGTTGCGCGCTCCAGGCTCACGCTTAGGCTCCGCGCATCGAATCGGGAGGGAAGTTTCCTATGCGTTTCCGTCACTTGCTGCTCGCCGGCACGATCGCCGTCGCCACGCCGTCGGTCCTTCTCTCAGCCCCGCCGCGCTACGGCACGTGGGGCGTCGCGACCGAGGACATGGATACCAAGGTCAAGCCGGGCGACAGCTTCTTTGAATTCGCCGAGGGCACCTGGCTGCGAAACCACCCGATCCCCGCAGACAAGACCGGCGCGGGCTATAATTACGAGCTGCCCGACGAGATCGAGCAGCAGGTCAAGAAAATGGTCGAGGACGTCACCGCCAAGCCGAGCTCGCCGATCGCACAGAAGATCGGCGACGCGTACGCCGCCTGGATGGACGAAGCGGGGATCGAAGCGCGCGGCCTCGAGCCGCTCAAGCCCTATCTCGCGCGCATCGACGCGGTCAGCAACCGCGCCGAGCTCGTCAAGCTGATGGCGCAGCCGTCCTACGCCGCGCCGATCTATCTCGGCATCAGCACCGATCAGGACGATCCCACCCGCTACGCCGCCGTGGCTGGCCAGGCGCGGCTCGGCCTGCCGACGCGCGACTATTACCTGCTCAAGGGCGACAAGTACGATTCCATCCGCAAGGCGTACCGGCAATATGTCGTCGATCTCGGCAGGCTCGCCGGCCTGTCCGACCCGGAAGGCCGTGCCGACCGCATCCTTGCGCTCGAAACACGGTTGGCCAAGGATCAGTGGACACCCGAGCGCCGCCGCGATCCCGTCGCCACGCATAATCCGATGAGCCGAGCGCAGCTGATGAAGCTGGCACCGCAGTTCAACTGGTCGGAAACGCTGCGCTCGATCGGCTTAGCCAGTGCGAAAAAGGTCGACATCGCCGAGCCGAGCGCGGTGGCGGCCGCGGGCCGGCGCATCGCCGACGTGCCGCTCGGCACGTGGAAGGAATATCTCACCTTCCGCTTTATCAGCGATCACGCCAACAGCCTCCCCAAGGCGTTCGACGACAGGCGCTTCGCCTTTTACAGCCGCACGCTCAACGACGTGCCCGAGCAGCGGGCTCGCTGGAAGCGTGGGATGCAGATGCTCGACAGCAGCCTCGGCGAGGCGGTCGGCCAGCTGTACGTCGCGCAATATTGGCCGGCGAACACGGCGCGCATGGCCGACGAGCTCGTTTCGGACATGCGCGAAGCTTATCGCGAGAAGATCACCAACGCCGCGTGGATGGACGGGGTCACGCGCAAGAAGGCCTTGGAGAAGCTCGACTCATTCGATCCGCGCGTCGGCCATCCCGCCAAGTGGATCGACTATTCGACGCTCACGATCAGCCGCAATGATCCGCTCGCCAACGAAATCGCGACCGAGGACTTCCTGTGGCGGCTGCAGCTGGAGCGGTTTGCGAAACCGGTCGACCGCGGCCTGTGGGAAATGACTCCGCAAACGGTCAACGCCTACTACGACCCGACGCTCAATCAGATCACGGTGCCCGCCGCGATCCTTCAGCCGCCGTTCTTCGATGCCAATGCCGATCCGGCCGTCAACTATGCCGAGACCGGCGCGACAACCATCGGGCACGAGATGGGACACGGCTTCGACGACCAGGGCCGGCAATATGACGCCAAGGGCCGCCTCCGCGACTGGTGGACGCCGGCGACCGCGGCCAAGTACAAGGTAAAGGCCGACCGTCTCGCGGCGCAGTTCGACCAGTACGAGCCGATCCCGGGCGTGCACATCAAGGGCAGGTTGACGCTCGGCGAGAACCTCGCCGACCTCGGCGGGCTGGAAACCGCCTACGCCGCCTATCGCCGTTATGTCGCGCGCCACGGCGAGCCGGCGGTGATCGACGGCTACACCGGCGACCAGCGCTTTTTCATCGCTTACGCGCAGGCCTGGCAAGGCAAGCGCCGCGAGGGTGCGCTTCGCCAGCAGTTGCTAAGCAACCCGCACAGCCCGGACCAGTATCGCGTCGACGGGATCGTCCGGAATTTCGACCCCTGGTACAAGGCGTTCAACGTCCAGCCGGGCGACAAGCTCTATCTGCCGCCGGAGCAGCGGGTCCACGTCTGGTGATTCAGACCAAGGTTGGTTCGTCGAAATTCCTTGCCTTTTGATAGGGTCTTGGGCATTGCTCACGCTTCTTCCGGAGGGGTGATAATCTATGAAATTCAAGATGTTGACGCTCGCCACGGCGAGTCTCATGGCGGTTTGCGCGACGGCTTCGGCGAATGCCGCCAAGCCGGTTTACGGCAGTTGGGGTTATGACCCGGCGGCGATGGACAGCTCGGTCAAGCCGGGCGACGATTTTTGGGCCTATGTGAACGGCACCTGGGACAAGAAGACCCAGATCGCGGCCGATCGAGCCTCGGCTGGTCCATTCATCACGCTTTCCGACGAGGCGGAGAAGGACGTCCGCCAGATCGTCGGGAGCCTTGCTAGCGATCCCAACCGCGACCTCCTCGGCCAGCAGGTCGGCGATTATTACGCGAGCTTCATGGACACCGCGGCGATCGACGCCGCCGGCACTGCTCCGCTCAAGCCCTATCTCGCCCAAATTAACGGCGCGAATTCGCGCTCGCGGCTGCTGGCCCTGTTCGCCAAGCCAGGTTTCGCGAGCCCGGTCGATGTCTCGATCATTCCCGACTTCAAGGCTCCCGACCGCTATTCGGCGATTGCCGGACAGGCGACGCTCGGCATGCCGAGCCGCGAATATTATCTCGACGACAGCGCCAAGATGAAGGCGCACCGCGCGGCCTATCGCGACTACATCATCACCATCCAGAAGCTGGCCGGCCTCCCCGGCGGGGAAGCCGCCGCCGACCGGATCATCGCGCTGGAGACCGAGATCTCGAAGTCGCAATGGCCGGCTGCGGACCGCCGCGACATCGACAAGATCTACAACCCGATGACCCGCGCTCAGCTGGTCAAGCTGGCACCGCAGTTCGAGTGGAATGCGACACTCGCCAAGGCGGGCCTTGGTGCCGCAAGATCGGTGATCGTCACCGAGCCGTCGGCGGTCGCCGGTGCCGGCAAGGTGTTCGCGTCGACCCCGCTGTCGACGTGGAAGGAATGGCTCGCGTTCCGCTTCGTTTCGGATCACGCGAACGTCCTGCCCAAGGCGATCGATGACGCGCGCTTCGCTTTCTATTCGAAGCAGCTGTCGGGTGTTCAGCAGCAGCGCGAACGCTGGAAGCGGGGCGTGGCCGCCGTCAACGGCGCGCTCGGCGAGGGTGTCGGCGAGATCTACGTCAAGTCGCACTATCCGGCCGAGTCCGAGCGGCAGATGACCGAGCTGATCGGCAACCTGCGCGACGCTTACCAGGAGCGTATCAGCAGCAACAGCTGGATGGACGACGCGACCCGCAAAGGCGCGCTCGAAAAGTTGGCGGCGTTCGAGCCGCGCATCGGCCATCCGGTCAAGTACATCGACTATTCGTCGTTGAAGGTGGTCAAGGGCGATGCGCTCGGCAACGCGATGCGCGCCGGCGAATTCCAGTGGAAGCTCGAGCTCAGCCGGTTCCCCAAGCCCGTCGACCGTACTTTGTGGGGCATGTTCCCGCAGACGATCAACGCCTACTACAATCCGCTGGCGAACCAGATCACCTTCCCGGCCGCGATCCTGCAGCCGCCCTTTTTCGATCCGAATGCCGACCCAGCCGCCAATTACGGCGCGATCGGCGCGGTGATCGGTCACGAGATGGGTCACGGGTTCGACGACCTCGGCCGCAAGTTCGACCCCAAGGGCGTGCTGCGCGACTGGTGGTCACCGCAGGCGGCCAAGTCCTACACGGCGCGCACCGATACGCTGGTGAAGCAATACGGCAGCTTCGCTCCGTTTGCAGGCGTCAAGCTCAACGGCAAGCTGACGCTGGGTGAAAACATCGGCGACCTGTCGGGCATCGAGGCGGCCTACGCGGCATACAAGAAGTACACCGCCAAGCACGGCGAGCCGCCGGTGATCGACGGCCTCACCGGCGATCAGCGCTTCTTCATCGCCTACGCGCAGGCATGGCAAGGCAAGGACCGCGAGGATGCGCTGCGGCAGCAGATCCTCACCGATCCGCACAGCCCGGACAAATATCGGACCAACGGCGTCGTCCGTAACGTCGACGCCTGGTACAAGGCGTTCAACGTGCAGCCCGGCGACAAGCTCTATCTACCGCCAGAACAGCGCGTCCACATCTGGTAAGCGGCTTTGAAAAAGCGGCGCCGTCCGTCTAGGGCGGCGCCGTGACCGCTACCATCCATCCGCTGACCAGCCAACGCGCGCGGTCGCTCGACGCGCTGATGTCGCTCGTCGCCAGTGACATGAATGGCGTCAACGCCGTCATTCTCGAGCGCATGCAAAGCAAGGTCGCGCTGATCCCCGAGCTCGCCGGCCACCTGATCGCCGGCGGAGGAAAGCGCATGCGCCCGATGCTGACGCTCGCGAGTGGGGCACTGCTTGGCTATCCCGGGACGCGCCATCACAAGCTCGCCGCCGCGGTCGAGTTCATCCACACCGCAACCCTGCTGCACGACGACGTCGTCGACGGATCGGGCATGCGCCGGGGCAAGCGCACCGCGAACCTGATTTGGGGCAACCCGGCGAGCGTGCTGGTCGGCGATTTCCTGTTCAGCCGAGCTTTCGAGCTGATGGTCGAAGACGGCAGCCTCAAGGTCCTGCGCATCCTCAGCCACGCTTCCGCCGTCATTGCCGAGGGCGAGGTCGACCAGCTGACCGCCCAACGGCGGATCGAGACAGACGAAGAGCATTATCTGGAGATCATCAGCGCCAAGACCGCTGTCTTATTCGCCGCCGCGTGCCGCGTTTCGCCGGTGGTGGCCGAAGCGAGCGAGGACGCCGAGTTGGCGCTGGAGTGCTTTGGCAGGAACCTCGGCATCGCCTTCCAGCTCAGCGACGACGTGATCGACTATGCCTCGGACTCGGCGACCATGGGCAAGGGCGTCGGCGACGATTTCCGCGACGGCAAGATGACGCTGCCGGTGATCCTCGCTTATGCGCGCGGCAATGATACGGATCGCGCCTTCTGGCGTGCGGCGATCGGCGGCGAGCGGGCATCGGACAGCGACCTTGCTCATGCCACGCGCCTCCTGCGCAATACCGAGGCGCTCGCCGACACGGTCGAGCGCGCGCGCCTTTACGGACGCCGCGCGATCGACGCCCTGGCCATGTTTCCCGCCAGCAAGGCCAAGGCCGCGCTGGTCGAAGCCGCCGAGTTCGCCGTCGCCCGCGCCTATTGAGAAGGCCGCTTCACGGCCCAGAACAAATAAGCCTCGATCGCGAGGAAGATGGCAATGAGCGCGATTCCGGCCGCTTGGCCGTAAGCATCGCCGGTCCAGCGATAGGCGATGTAGAGTAGCACGATCATGCTTTGCATCATTCCCGGTGCGCCGAGCCCGCGCAGCAGCGGACTGCGGTGATAGCCGATCCAGAACGCCCAGCGGGCGAGCACCCAGACGATGGTGACGATCACCAACAGGCGCGCAGACGCATAGGCCGAAAGTGCCAGCAGGCCAGCAGCGAAGACGATGAACTGCTCGACGGTGTTGGAGAGATAGCGGAAGTTCACCCGCATGCGCGGCGTCTCGACCCCGGCGAGCGGATCGATCGCCGCCGTGAACAGCCGCTCGTGGGCGATTGCCTCGACGCCGAGCACCAGCGTGAGCAGCCCGGCAATCGCGGAGCAGGCAAGCGCGGTCGTGAAGGGCTCCGCGCCCGCCGGGGCGGGCAGGAAGCGCAACAGCGCATACCACAGCAGCGCCGCGACGATCGCGCTGACGGCGATGCCGCCCATCGTCTTGCGGCGCTGCGCAGGGGTGACTGGCTCGACCATGTGCTGCGTTCTCCTAAGCCTGATTGAAACCTCTCGGCTCCGCCCGCAAGAGAGCGAGCATGAACCTTCCGATCGACGCCGTTCTGCCGGAGCTGCACGCGGCCCTGCGCGAGCAGCCGCGCGCGTTGCTGGCGGCTCCGCCGGGCGCGGGGAAAACGACGCGGGTCGCGCCGACGCTGCTTGGCGAGGGATGGTGCAGTGGAGAGATCCTGTTGCTGGTCCCACGCCGGCTCGCGGCCCGCGCAGCGGCCGAGTTTATGGCCGCGGAACTCGGCGAGAAGCCGGGCGGGACGATCGGCTACGCGACGCGTCTCGACAGCAAGGTCGGCAAACAGACGCGCATCGTCGCCATGACCCACGGCGTGTTCCTGTCGCGCATCCAGGCCGACCCGGAGCTCAGTCGTGTTTCGACGGTCTTGTTTGACGAGGTGCACGAACGGGGCCTCGATAACGATCTCGCGCTGGCGCTGGCGTTGGACGCCGCGAATGGATTGCACGACGATCTGCGCCTCCTCGCCATGTCGGCAACGCTCGATGTCGAGCGGTTCCAGCGCCTGCTCGGCGATCCGCCGACGATCGTCAGCGAAGGCAAAAGCTTCCCGCTCGAGATCCGCCATGTCGGCCGGGACCCAACCGCCCGCATCGAGCCGCAGATGGCGTCGGCGATCCGAGCCGGACTGCGCGAACATGACGGATCGCTGCTCGCGTTCCTGCCGGGCGTCGCCGAGGTCGAGCGCACCGCGGACGCGCTCGGGAATCTGCCAGCCGACATCGAGCTTCACAAGCTTCATGGCGGCGTCGAACCGGCTGCGCAGCGCAGGGCGCTCGCGGCTCCGGCCGCCGGCAAGCGCAAGCTGGTGCTTGCAACCAGCATCGCCGAGACCAGCGTGACGCTCGAGGACGTGCGGATCGTCGTCGACAGCGGCCTCGCTCGCCGGCCCCGCTACGACCGCGGAGCCGGACTGACACGGCTGGTCACCGAGCGTGCCAGCCGCGCCGCCATTACACAGCGCGCCGGCCGCGCTGCCCGCCAGGCACCCGGGGTCGCCATCCGACTTTGGGAGGAATCGGCGACGGCATCACTCCCGGCGCACGATCCGCCGGAAATATTGGAAGCCGATTTGTCGAGCTTGCAGCTCACCTGCCTGTTGTGGGGCGAGGCCGACCCGCGCCGCCTGCCCTTCCTCGATGCGCCGCCGGCGGCCGCGTTGGACGAAGCGCGCAGGCGCCTGGCATCGCTCGGCGCGATCGACACCGAAGGTCGGATCACCGACCATGGCCGCGCGATCGCCGCCCTGCCACTCGAGCCGCGGCTGGCGCACATGCTTCTCGACGCTGGCAAGCGCGGATTTGCGGCGGCCGCAGCCGACGTTGCCGTGCTGCTGACCGAGCGGGGTCTCGGCGGGACTGATGCTGATCTCGAGACGCGCCGGCGGCGTTGGCAGGCCGACAAGTCAACGCGCGCGGATGCGGCCCGAAAGCTCGCGAGAGGCTGGCAGGAACGCATCGGCGCTGCAGACCGGGCGGTCGAGCCCGAGCATCTGGCGAAGGCGATCGCCCTCGCCTTCCCCGACCGCGTCTCGCGGCGCCGCGGTCGTTCGGGCGAAAGCTGGCAATCGGTCGGCGGGCGCGGCTTCCGCCTCGATGCAGCCTCCTCGCTCGCGAGCAGCGAGTGGCTCGCGGTCGGCGAGGTTGCCGGCCATGCGTCGGGCGCTCGCATCCTCTCGGCCGCGGCGATCGACGAGCGGACGGTGCTCGACCTCTTCGCCCAGCGCATTGAAATGCGCCACGACGGCGACTTCGATCCGTCCACAGGTGCTGTGGCGCCCCTGCGCAGCCGTCACCTCGGCGCGATCCGGCTTTCAAGCGGCCCCGATCCGAGCCCCGACGCCGAAGCAATCGAGGAAGCCCTGCTTCGAGGCGTGCGCGACCACGGGCTCGACCTCTTGCCGTGGGACGATCATGCGCGGCAGCTGCGCGACCGCGCGGCATTCGCGCACCGGTTCGACGCGGCGATTCTGGCGCTTGACGACGACGCGCTAGTCGACCGGATCGATGAATGGTTGCGGTCGCTGCTGGCCGGCAAGCGCCGTCTCGGCGACATCGCCCCGGGATCGCTCGCCTCGGCGTTGCAGCAATTGCTGGGCTATGACGGGGTCCGCCGTCTCAATCGACTGGCGCCGAGCGAGTTCGTCAGCGCCGCCGGCAGCCGTCACCCAATCGATTATTCGGCAGCGGGTGGTCCCACAGTCGAAGTCCGCGCCCAAGCCCTTTACGGCATGTCCGAGCATCCCACGGTGGCCGGCGGCAAGGTGCCGCTGATCCTTGCCATCACTTCACCGGCGGGGCGGCCGATCCAGACGACCAAGGACCTGCCGCGCTTCTGGGCGGGAAGCTGGCGCGACGTCGCCAAGGACATGCGCGGGCGCTACCCCAAGCACCTCTGGCCGGACGACCCCGCGAAGGCGTCGCCGACGCTCCGGACCAAGCGCGCGTCTTGATTCCCGCGCGTCACTTTGCCACTCGCGCGTCATGGCCATTGCCCGCATCTCCGAGCTTGAGCGCAAGACGACCCAGTCCGGCAAGGCGAACAGCGGCCAGTGGCTGCTCGAGTTCGAACGGCGGGAGCCGCTCCGTCCGGACCCGCTAACCGGCTGGAACGGGTCGGGCGACACCAACCCCCAGGTGCGGATGACCTTCCCAACCAAGGAAGCCGCAATCGCATATTGCGACAAGCACGGCTTGCAGTACCATGTCGTCCCGGCCGCACCGGTTCAGCTCAAAATCCAGGCCTACGCCGATAATTTCCGTTGAGCCGGCCGCGGCTTGAACTCCGTCCATAACGGAGGCAATCTCCCCCGGCCGAGCTAGGGGGAAGGGCTGCGCTTTGCGGACATAAGGCTGGTCATCGGCACTAGGCCCGAAGCCATCAAGCTGGCGCCGGTCGCGCATGCGCTCCGCGACTGCGGCTTGCCGCCGACGCTAGTGCTTACCGGTCAACACTTCACTCTCGATCCTGCCGAATTCGGGCTCGAGCTGTATCCGGCCGTGCGCTTGGGCTGTCCCGGGGAAGAGGACCCAAACCGGCACGTGCAGACTGTGATCGCCGCAATGCTT
>DATENV010000207.1:0-3280 GCA_035274805.1 Sphingomicrobium sp.
CGCCAACGCTCAACATGAGCCGTATCCTCGCCTATCTCGACCGCGAAGATCACCGGGCCGACCCTGCCCTGGTATATATTGGCCCCGGGCTGCGCAAGACCTACGACTGGCGCGTCGAGCGGGCTGCCAAGGCCACCCCCGCGCAAGTCCGTGCCCGCCACGACGAATATGAGCTGAGCCTCAAGGTGCTGCCGATGCTCCGCGACGCCGGAATACCGATTCTCGCGGGAACCGACGCCGGCTATCTCAACAGTTTCAATTATCCGGGCCAGGGCCTGCATGACGAGCTCGCGCGGTACGTCGAGGCCGGGCTGACGCCGCGCCAAGCACTTGCCAGCGCGACGATCACCGGGCCGGCATTTCTCGGCCACTCGGCGCGCTATGGCGCGGTAGCGAACGGCAAGGCGGCCGACATCCTGATCCTCGACGCCAATCCGCTTGGTGATATCGCCGCTACGCGGTCGATCCGCGGGGTCGTGCTCAAGGGACGGTGGCTGGATCGCGCCGCGCTCGACGCGCTGCTGGCCGGGGCAAAAGCGAAGGCGTCAGGGCACTAGACGCCCTTCCACCTATGGCACAGACTTCGTCTCGAACTGAGGGGAAGCTCAATGCACTACAGCCCAATCCTCGCGCCCGTCGTGGCGCTGGTCGCCTGGACCTTGGTCGTCATGGTGTGGATGATGATCGCGCGCCGGCGGGCCTTCGCTCAACTCGGAATCAACTGGGGTAATATTCCGCGCGGTTCGCGCGGCTAGGATCTCGACGGAAGAGCACGCGACGAGGCGCAGTGGCCGTCGCACAATTACAATCATCTGATGGAGCAGCCGACGCTGTTCTATGCGATCGCGCTGACCCTCGCGCTGATGGACTTGGGCGGCGGCATCAACCTTTACCTGGCGTGGGGATACGTCGGCTTTCGGATCGTCCACAGCATCGTTCAGGCGACCCTGAACATCGTCGCGATCCGTTTTCCGCTGTTCGCGCTCGCGTCGCTGTGCCTGCTCGGCCTGACCGTCCACGCCGGCGCGCGCATCCTCCACGATTGCGGGATCATCGGCTGAAGCAGGCGGCGAGCTCGACATGGGTCGACCAGCGGAATTGCCCGACCGGCTGCACCCATTCCAGCTGGCAGCCGCCGTCAACGAGCGTTTTCGCGTCGCGCGCGAAGGTCGCCGGATTGCAGCTGACATAGGCGATGCGCGTGGCTGTTGAATTTGCCAGCATCGCGACCTGTTCGGCGGCCCCGGCCCGCGGCGGGTCGAGGATGACCGCGTCGAAGCGCTTGAGCTCCTGAGCGTCGAGCGGCCGCCGGTAAAGGTCGCGGTGCTCAACCGCCATTGTCGGCGCGCCGCGCTTCAACGCAGCCGCGGCATTGCGTGACGCTTCAGCAGCGTAACTCGCCTTGGCCGCCAAAGCGAAGGTCCCGAGGCCGGCGAACAGGTCAGCGACGCCCTTAATGCCGCCGACCGCCTCCTCGACGGCCTCGACCAACGCCGTTTCGCCGTCCTCGGTCGGCTGCAGGAAGCTGCCCGGCGGAAACGCGACCGGCACGCCGCCAAGCGTTATGCTCGCCGGCTGGGGTTCGTACAGCGCTTCCGGCCCCAGCCCGCGGTCGACGCTCAGCCGCGCCAGCTCGTGTTCCATCGCGAATGACGTCAATTGCTCGATCTCGGCGAGCCGGCCTGCCGGAACCCCTTTGAGCAGCACGTCCGGGCCGCGGTCGATGAGGGTGAGCTGGACCTCCGCCACCCGCTTCGGCTGCAGCATGCCGGTGAGAAGCTGCCGCAGCGGCTCAACCAGCGCGAACAGCTCCGGCCGCAAGATATGGCACTCGTGCATGTCGACGATGCGGTGCGATTGCTCGGCATTGAAACCGATTAGCGCGCGCTGGCCGACGCTCAGCGCCTTGAGCGTCGCACGGCGGCGGCTGCGGGGCGGCGACAGGTGCGGCGCGCGAATGGCCGTTTCCAGTCCATGCTGCGCCAGCGCGGTTTCGACGCGCGAGACTAGATAGCCGCGATAGGCCTCGTCATCGGCGTGCTGGAGCTGGCAGCCGCCGCACTCCGGGAAGTGGCGGCAGGGCGGCTCCTGGTGATGCGGCCCGAAGGCCAGCGCGCCATCGTCGAGGACAGCGTCGCCGGGGACGCCGAAGGCGACGTGGCGCCCGCTTGACGTCACTCCGTCGCCGCGCGCGGCAATCCGAACGATGAGCTCGTTCATCAGGGTAGCGTGAGCGAACGCGGGATCGCCTCGGCGAGATCGTCGGCGATCATCTGCGGACCCGCGATCTCCGCCGCCCGGCCATGCAGCCAGACTGCGGCGCAGGCGGCCTCGAAGGCCTCGAGCCCCCTGGTGCGCATCGCCGCGATCAAGCCGGCAAGCACGTCGCCGGTGCCCGCGCTCGCCAGCCACGGCGGCGCGGGCGGCGCGAAACCGACCCTCCCATCGGGCGACGCGACCAGCGTGTCGGGTCCCTTATAGACGATCACTGCCCCCGAGCGCCGTGCCGCCTCCAGCGCGCGCTCGGGCTTCGAGCCCGCGATCTCGCCGAAGAGCTTGCGGAACTCTCCCTCGTGGGGCGTCAAAATCGCGTCCTGGCCCTTGAGCCGCTCCGGCTCGCCGAGGTGCGTGATGCCGTCGGCGTCGATCACCTTGGGCGCCTTCGACGTCAGTGCCAGCGTCAGGACCTGCGGCGCGTCGCCGAGGCCTGGGCCGACCAGCAAGCAGCCGATCCGCTCGTCGTTGACCGGCGCATGGTCCATCTGGACGATCGCCGACGGCAAGCCGTCGATCGGACGCGATGTGCTGACCCGCACATAGCCCGCGCCCGCACGCACCGCCGCCTTCGCGGCCAGGGCGATGGCGCCCGGCATAGTGCCGGCCAGCGCGTGGACCAGCCCACGGTCATACTTGTGGCCGCCGGGATCGAGTGGCGGAAGTTCGGGCCGCGCGATCTCGTGCCACTCGCCATCGGCCTCGATGCCGATGTCGGCGAGCACCAGCCTTCCGCATTTGCGCATGGCCGGAAACAGCAGATGCGCGGGCTTGAGCGCGCCGAACGTCACCATCATGTCGAACGCCGGGATTGCGCTGAGCTCGGCGCCGCTATCGGTCTCGACGCCGCTCGGCAGGTCGCAGGCAATGGACGCCATGGCATTTTCGCAGAGCCGCGAAAGCTGTTCTGAAACAGCGGTATCGAGGCCGTGCTTCAGGCCGGTTCCAAACAATGCGTCGACCACCAGCGGCGCGCGGGCCGTCGCAGCATCGAGCGTCTCGACCT
>DATENV010000208.1:0-2611 GCA_035274805.1 Sphingomicrobium sp.
GTGGCCAAGGCCAAGGCCGCGGATGTCGCCAATCTCGCGGTGCGCGAGGGCGTCCAGATGCACGGCGGCATCGGCATGACCGATGAGCACGACATCGGCCTGTTCATGAAGCGCCAAGCGGTGCTCGGCGAATTGTTCGGCGATGTCTATTACCACCGCAACCGGGTGGCCGAGCTCAGCGGCTACTAGCCGGAGCGATCAGCCTCGGGCCTTGAACCCGCCGATGATGCCGAGGATGAAGCTGGTGATCAGCGCAAGCTGAATCTTTCCCTCCGGGTCGCTCCAGCCGAAATAGCGGGAGCCCCAGCCGACCAGGGCAACGAACATGGCGATCGCGATACCGCCGACCATGCGAACTCCTCCCCACCCGCGGTGAGAGCTTCACCGCCATTGGCCCATCATCGGCGCACAAGGTAAACAGAGCGTAAAGCTTGCTCCTTTCCGGCGGCCTAGCCATAGGGGCGGCACGGCGGCAACCACGGTCAGGCGGACCCATGAAAGCGCGTGTTTTCATCACCTTGAAGAACGGGGTCCTCGACCCGCAGGGCAAGGCGATCCACCACGCGCTCGAAGGGCTCGGCTTCGGCGGAGTCAACGACGTCCGCGCCGGCAAATTGATCGAGCTCGACCTCGCCGACGGCACGAGCGACGCCGACATCGAGGAGATGTGCCGCAAGCTGCTCGCCAACACGGTGATCGAGAATTTCCGGATCGAGCGGCTCGAAGACGCACCTCGACTCAGCTCGGCACAGGCATGAACAGCGCGGTCATCGTCTTCCCCGGCTCCAACTGCGACCGCGACCTCGCTGTCGCGCTCGAGCAGGTAACCGGCCGCAAGCCGGCGATGGTCTGGCACAAGGACAGCGATCTGCCCGACGGCGTGGATTTCATCGGCGTGCCCGGCGGCTTCTCCTACGGCGATTATTTGCGCTCGGGGGCGATGGCGGCGCGCTCCCCGGTGATGCGCGCGGTCAAGGACGCCGCGGCCCGCGGCGTGCCGGTGATCGGCATCTGCAACGGCTTCCAGGTGCTGACCGAGGCCGGAATGCTGCCCGGCGCGCTGATGCGCAACGCGCGGCTGAGCTTCGTCTGCCGCCCCGTGCCGCTCAAGGTCGAAAACAGCCAGAGCCTGTTCACCGCGCAATATGACGCCGGCGAGGAGATCGTCTTCCCGGTCGCCCACCACGACGGCAACTACCAGGCCGATGACGAGACCCTCGACCGGCTCGAGGACGAAGGCCGCGTCGCGTTCCGCTATCTCGACGAGGTGAATGGCTCGGCGCGCCGCATCGCCGGCATCCTCAACGACGCCGGCAACGTGCTCGGGCTGATGCCGCATCCCGAGCGGGTGGTGGAGCCGGCGCACGGCGGCACCGACGGGCGGCGGCTGTTCGAAGGCCTGCTGGAGACGGTCAGCGCCTAGCGGCGCGCCGGCTGCTGATCGGAAATTCGGTGCACCCGGCGATCGACGGAGGCGCCATGCACATCAGCAGCCGGTCGGGACCAGGCGTATCGAAGATGCGGGTGTAGCGCTCGAGCGTCATCGGCTCGACGACGACCACAATCGTCGTCGCCGGTGCCGCTGCCGAGCAGGCGAGCAATGCCGCGCCAATCATGAGCCGAACGTTACGCAATGGCTGCATCCCCCTTGTTCGTACGAATAGTTCTCGCCCGGCGATTGAACCCCAAGTGAATGGCGCGATCAAGCGTCCGCGCCGAACGGAGAGAAGTCCGTTTTCTCGTCATAGACGTCGAACCCTTCGCGCCGCTTGAGATATCCGACCACGGCATAGGTCGCCGGGGTCAGCAGCGCCTCCCAGCTCACCTTCAGCACCCATTGCGTCAGCAGCACCTTCAGCACGAGCTCGTCGGTCCAGCCCGCCGCGCCGAGGAACGCGGCGGGGTAGAAGATCAGGCTGTCCACGCCCTGGCCCACCACCGTCGAGCCGATCGTCCGGGTCCACAGATGCCGGCCCTCGGTCCACAGCTTCATCTTGGCGAGCACGACGCTGTTGGCGAACTCGCCGGCCCAGAACGCCGCGATCGAGGCGAAGACGATGCGCGGCACCTGTCCGAACACCGCTTCGTAATGTTCCTGCCCGGTCCACGTCGAATCCGGCGGAAGCGCGACCACGACCCAGCTCATGAACGCCATGAACAGCAGCGCCACGAAGCCGGTCCAGATGCAGCGGCGGGCGCGGGCGAAGCCATAGACTTCGGTCAGCACGTCGCCGATCACGTAGGACACGGGAAAGAACAGGATGCCGGCACCGAATGGCCAGGGCCCGACCCCGGGGATGGTCACTGTCGCGACCTTCCCGGCGCCGAGCACGTTGGACAGCACAAGGACCGTGACGAACGCCGCCATCACGAAATCGAAGTAGCGGAAGCGGCGGTGCGCAACCTCGTGCGCCTCGACGTGCGTGAGCGGCTCCCCCATATGCCAGCGGCCTAGCGCGGTTCCGCTCGGCGTCAATTGCGGTTAGTTCTCGCGCCACGCGCCCGTAGCTCAGCTGGATAGAGCACGAGCCTTCTAAGCTTGAGGTCGCAGGTTCGAATCCTGCCGGGCGCGCCAAAGTCCCAATTTAAGACTCGGGTCTGCTTACTATCG
>DATENV010000209.1:0-7361 GCA_035274805.1 Sphingomicrobium sp.
CCTTCGCGAAGGCTTCATAGGAGTCGGTGCCGTTGGCGACCGCGAACAGCCACCAGGTCAGGATTCCCAGGCCCGCGAACGACAGCGCGACGCCGGTCCCGCGGTGCAGAATCGAAACAGCCATTCCCGGTCCCCATCGCCAAATGGTGAGGTGGGGCGAGAGCGGACGGTTTGGAGCATTTGCCATGGTGCCGCCGCTTAAGGGCCGGCCCCGCAACAGGCAAGTTCGTGAGGGCACCCTAACCCGGTCTTAACCATTAGCCGTGCAAGAGCGTGGCGAGAAGCGACCAGGGTCAAACACGGAGAGCGGACGGATGGGTGGCGAGACTGGACAGCTGCAGCGGCTGACCGAGGAGCAGGTAAACGCGCGGCTTGCAGCCTATAACGGCGATAAATCGCTCGACCGCGACGTCACGCTGCTGCGCGACAATGTCACCGACATCATCTCTTCCGAGATCGTCGCGCAGTTCGGCAGCGAGCGCGCCGAACGGTTCGCCGCAAACTACGTCAGCAGCGTCGATGCCGACTGGATCCAGAGTGTCGCAGAATATGGCCGCCGGATTTATGCCGAGCGGACGTCTGTCCCGGCCTACATGGTGGCCCGCACGCAGGCCGCCAGCAGGATCATCGGCCGGGTCATCGAGCGATATTCGGACGATTCCGAAAAGCTCGAGCAGCTGCTCTGCGCGTTCCAGCGGGTGACCACCGTCGAAACCGACATCATCCTTGCGCAGGTCGCCTTGCTCGAAGCGATCGAGGCGGCCGATGTGCGGGGCCGCGAAAGCGGCGAGTTCGAACGCCGCGTCGCCGACCTGGTCCGCGCCAGCACCGAGCAATCGAAAGCGCTGACCGAGCGCACGCGCTCGACCGCCGCTTCGGCGCGCGGCATGCTGGGCAAGACCAGCGAGGTCGCCGCCGC
Source organism: Sphingomicrobium sp. (assembly GCA_035274805.1). Taxonomy (GTDB): domain Bacteria; phylum Pseudomonadota; class Alphaproteobacteria; order Sphingomonadales; family Sphingomonadaceae; genus Sphingomicrobium. Next base: position 920 of record DATENV010000209.1, read on the forward strand.
CGCCGAGCAGTCGGCCGTGGCGATGCGCGAAGCGGCGCAGACCGCCGCCGGCCTCATCCGCGCCATCGAGGACGCCCGCGCCGAGGTCGAAGTTGCCGCGGGTGTCGCGAGCCGCGCCGGCGACCAGGCGAGCCAGGCGGTCAAGGTCAGCCAGGCGCTGTCGGCTCACGTCGAAGCCATCGAATCGATCCTGTCGCTGATCCGCGACATTGCCGGCCAGACCAACCTGCTCGCGCTCAACGCGACGATCGAGGCCGCGCGCGCCGGCGATGCCGGCCGCGGTTTCGCCGTGGTCGCGCAGGAAGTGAAGAGCCTCGCCTCGCAGACCGCCCGGGCGACCGACGACATCACCGCCAAGATCACCGCGATCCAGCAGGCGACCCGGCAGACGGTCGAAGCCAACGGCTCGATCGAGGACACGGTCGAGGAAGTGCAAAGCTCGGCCGACCGCATCCGCGAGGCCATGGAGCTGCAGGCGCAGACCGTGACGATGATCACCGCCGCGGTCGACGAGACCGCGCTTGCCGCCGACTCGATGAGCTCGACGATCGCCGCGATCCGCAGCGACACCGAGAATGTCGCCACCGACATCGATCAGGTCGAGCAGGGCTTCGGCCGCTTCTCCGAGCAGATCGCCAACTTCAACTCGACCGCCAAGGCGTTCGTCAACGGCATGGCGGCCTGATCATCCTCCCCTCGATTTCGAGGGGAGGTGGCAATCCGAAGGATTGACGGAGGGGCCCCTCCACCATTGAATCTTCGTTCAATGGTCCCCCTCCCCTCGAAATCGAGGGGAGGATATAGCCGCACGGATGAACATCCTGATCACCGGCGCGAGCCGCGGCATCGGCGCCGCCGCTTATGCGCACCTCAAGCAGTGCGGCCACAACGTCGTCGGCCATTCGACAAAGGGCAGCGACGTCCTGATTGCCGGCGACCTCACCGATCCCGCGGCGCCGCGCAACATCTGGGATACCGCGGCCGACGAGCTCGGCGGGGAGATCGACGTGCTGGTCAACAACGCCGGCATTTACGAAGGCATCGCCGACAATGCACCCGACGATGAATGGCACGCCGCGTGGGATCGGACGCTAACCATCAACCTCCAGGCCGCGGCCGACCTGTGCCGCCTCGCGGTTTCGCATTTCCTCGACCGCGGAGGAGGTGGGCGCATCATCAACATCGCCAGCCGCGCGGCGTTTCGCGGCGATAGTCCGCAGCACTGGCATTATGCGGCGTCCAAGGCGGCGCTGGTCGGGATGACCAAGACCATCGCGCGCGGCTACGCCGGGGAGGGCATTCTCTGCTTCGGCGTGGCGCCGGGATTCACCGTGTCGGAAATGACGGCGGACTATCTGCAAGGCCGCGGGGGCGCGAAGATCGTCGCCGACATCCCGCTCGGCCGCGTCGCTTCGACCGACGAAGTCGCCGAGGTGATCCGCTGGCTCGCGACCGATGCACCGGCGTCGGCGACCGGCAGCGTGATCGACGTCAACGGGGCCAGCTATGTTCGTTAGCCTCGCCTTCATTGCCGCGGCCCAGGCCGGGGTCGTCATCCCGCTCGGCAAGGCGCCCCGCATCATCGAGCAGCCGAGGGCGCCGATCGAGACCGCCGGCCCGCGCTGGGCGCTCGCATGCAAGGACTGGGACGACTGGAACAAGCCGGCGCCGCCGGTCCGCATCCATGCCAACACCTATCTGGTCGGCACCTGCGGGATTTCCTCGATCCTGGTCACCGGGAGCCAGGGCCATGTGCTGATCGACGGCGGCACCGAGCAAGGCGCCGACCTGATTGCGGCCAACATCCGGCGGCTCGGATACCGCGTCGAGGACATCCGCTTCATCCTCCACAGTCACGAGCACTTCGACCATGTCGGCGGCATTTCGAAACTGCAGCGGATGAGCGGCGCGACACTGATCGCCTCGGCGCCCGCGGCGAAGGTGTTCGCCAGCGGCGCGGCCAGCGCGGACGACCCGCAAGCCGGGATGCACCAGCCGTTCCCCGCGGCAAATGTCGGCCGCTTGATCCGCGACGGCGAAGAAGTCCGCCTCGGCAATCTGATGCTGACGGCGATGGCGACGCCCGGACACACGCCCGGCGCCTTGAGCTGGCGGTGGGTGAGCTGCGACGGCGGCGTCTGCCGCACGATCGTCTATGCCGACAGCCTGACACCGATCAGCCGCGACGATTATCGCTTCAGCGATCATGGCGCCTATCTCGCCGCCTACCGCGCATCGATCGCCAAGGTCGCCGCCACCCCGTGCGAGATCCTGGTCACGCCGCATCCCTCGGCGAGCCGGATGCGCGAGCGGCTGGCGCTGGGCGAACCGCTGTTCGATACGGACGCCTGCCGTAATTACGCCGCCGCTTTGTCCAGGCAGCTCGACGAGCGGCTGGCCAAGGAAGCGCCGACCAAGTGAGCGTCCGCGTCACCGTGCCCTGCACCCGGGCACAGGGCGAGGTCATCGCCCACGGCGACGATTTCTTTCCCGAGAGCCCGAACCCACCGGTACTGGTCGCCGAAGAGTGCCGCGCGCAGGCAGTCCGGGGGACTGCCGAGCACGGGACTGACGAGAGCAGGCCCGACGACTGGCTGATCCACGCTTACTTCGAGCATCCGCCGACCAGCGCGGAGATCGCGACGCTCGCCAGCCTCGGCAGCGGGCCGCCTGAGGTCGAGCAGCTCGGTGAAGCGGACTGGGTGACGATGAGCCAGGCGGGGCTGCAGCCGATCCGCGCCGGCCGTTTCACCGTCCACACGCCGACCCACGCGCCCGATCCGGAGCGAGTCAATTTCGAGATCGACGCGAGCCTCGCTTTCGGCACCGGCCAGCACGCGACGACCAGCAGCTGCCTTGCCGCGCTCGACCGGCTGGAGCGCGAGGCGGCGCGCTTCGCGAACATCGCCGACATCGGCACCGGGACCGGGCTGCTCGCCTTCGCGGCGCTCGCGCTTTGGCCCGAAGCCAGGTGCATCGCGACCGATATCGACCCCGTCGCGATCGACGTCGCGCGCGACAATGCCGCGATCAACGGCGTGAAGCTCGGCCACGGCGCGGGCGAGCTGCTGCTCGCGGTGGCCGACGGCATGGAATCGCCGCTGCTTTCCGCCCGCGCGCCGTTCGACCTGATCGTCGCCAACATCCTTGCCGGCCCCCTGATCGAGTTGGCGCCGGACTTCGCAGAAGCACTGGCGCCAGGCGGAACGATCATCCTCGCGGGCCTGCTGGATACGCAGGTGGACGGCGTGTGCGCGGCTTACGAAAAGCTCGGGCTAAACATCCGTGACCGCGGCTCCGGCGAATGGCCGGTGCTGGTTTTGAAAGCCTAACCGGCGTCGGCCACGATCTTCGCCCATTCGGCTTCACCGATAACGCGAATGCCAAGCTCTTCGGCTTTCTTGAGCTTCGAGCCCGCGCCCGGCCCGGCCACGACCAGGTCGGTCTTCGCGCTGACCGAGCCCGCGGTCCGGGCGCCGAGGCGTTCGGCTTGCGCCTTGGCCTCATCGCGGCTCATCGTTTCGAGGCTGCCCGTGAACACGATCGTCTTGCCGCTCCACTCGGTCTGCTTCGCGTCGCTGACGAACGGCTTGGGCGAGACTTCCGACAGCAGGTCCTCGAGCGCTTCGCGGTTGTGCGGCTCGTGGAAGAAATCGACCAGCGCCTCGGCGACCACCGGCCCGACTCCCTGGACCGAGGACAGCTCGGCCTCGCCGCCGTCAGACAGCGCGACGCGCCGCAATTCCTCGATCGTGCCGAAGCATTTGAGCAGGTCCCGCGCGGTGACGATGCCGACGTGCCGGATGCCGAGGCCGAACAGGAAGCGCGGACCGTCGGGCGCGCGCTTGGCTTCGATCGCGGCGAGCAGGTTGTCGACCGATTTCTCCTTCCACCCCTCGCGGCCGAGGAGTTCGCCGCGATGGTTGCGGAGCCTGAAAATGTCCGCCGGCGAATGGAGCCAGCCCAAGTCGATGAATTCGGCGATCGACTTTTCGCCCAACCCTTCGATGTCGAGCGCGCCGCGCGACACGAAATGCCTGAGCCGCTCGAACCGTTGCGCGGGACAGATCAGGCCGCCGGTGCAGCGCACATCCACTTCGCCTTCTTCCGCCACCGCCTCGCTGCCGCACTGCGGGCAATGGTCAGGAAAGACGTATGCGGCGCGCTTCTCATCGCGCGTCAGATTCTCGACCACCTGCGGGATCACGTCGCCGGCGCGCTGGATGCGGACGCGGTCGCCAATGCGCAGGCCCAGCCGCGCGATCTCGTCGCGGTTGTGCAGCGTGACGTTGGCGACGATCACGCCGCCGACGCCGACCGGCTTCAGCCGCCCCACCGGGGTCAGCTTCCCGGTTCGTCCGACCTGGATGTCGATCGCTTCGAGCGTCGTTTCAGCTTTCTCGGCCGGGAATTTGTGCGCGAGGCCCCAGCGCGGCGCGCGGCCGACCTGGCCAAGGCGCTCCTGCCAATCGAGCCGCCCGACCTTATAGACGACGCCGTCGATATCGTACGGCAAGTCGGCCCGCGCCCGCTCGATCTCGTGGTAGTGCTCGATCGCTTCCTCGACCGTCTCGCACCGCTTCAGGAGGTCGCTGACCGGGATGCCGAACGAAGCGATGCGCTTCATCGCCAGCAATTGCATCGTCGCCAGCGGCTCGCTGACTTCGCCCCAGCCATGCGCGAGGAACCTCAGCGGGCGCGCCGCGGTGATATTCGGGTCCTTCTGCCGCAGCGACCCTGCCGCGGCATTGCGCGGGTTGGCGAAGATCTTCCCGCCGGCCGCTTCCTGCCGTCGGTTCAGCGCCTCGAAGTCGGCCTTGGACATGAACACCTCGCCGCGCACCTCGAACACCTCCGGCGCGCCGGCGATCTGCTGCGGAATGTCGCCGATGGTCCGCACATTGGCGGTCACGTCTTCGCCGATGCTGCCGTCGCCGCGCGTCGCGCCGAGCACCAGCCGGCCGCGTTCGTAGCGCAGTGAGCAGGACAGGCCGTCGATCTTCGGCTCGGCGGTCATCGCGATGGGCTCGTCGGCGGCCAGGTTCAGGAAGCGGCGGACGCGCGCGACGAACTCGCGCACCTCCTCGTCCGAGAAGGCATTGTCGAGGCTGAGCATCGGTCGCGCGTGCGCGACCTTGGCGAGCGCGCCGGTCGGCGCCGCGCCCAGTCGCGCCGATGGCGAATCCGCGCGAACGAGGTGCGGGAAACGCGCTTCCAGCTCGCGGTTTTCGCGCACCAGCGCGTCATATTCAGCGTCGGAAATCTCCGGCGCGTCCTGGTCGTGATACAGCTTGTCGTGCCGTGCGATATCCTTCGCCAGCGCTTCCAAGCGGTTGGCGGCCTCGGCTTCGCTCAGCTCGTGAGCGTCAGCCATGCCCGGCGAACAATTCCTCGAGCAGATTGATGAAGCTGGTCCACGATCGCTCGGCGGCGAGCGCGTTGTAGCGGACGCCGTCGATGCCGATCTCATGCGCGTTCGGGTTGGTGAAGCCGTGGGCGACATTACCATAGGCATGGATCTGCCAGTCGGATCCGGCCTCGGTCAGCTCGTGCCCGAGCGCGACCACCTTGTCCGGTGGGACCATCGGGTCGTCCCAGCCGTGGAACGCGACGACCTTCGCCGTGATTTTCCCAGGCGGCAGTCCGGGCGGGTCGAACAGCCCATGAAAGCTGGCCGCCGCGGCGATGTCCGCGCCGCTGCGCGCCAGATCGAGCGCGCACATCCCGCCGAAGCAGTAGCCGGCGGCGACGATCTCGCCCTGGTGTACCTCATCCAGGCCGCGGGTCAGCTCCAGCACATGAGTCAGGCGGCGGCGCAGCGCGGCGCGGTCGCCCTTGAGCCGGTTCATCTCGCCGAACATCGTATCGCGCGGCGCGCCGCGGAACTCCTTGCCGAACAGGTCGGCGACCAGCGAATTGTAGCCGAGCTCGACCAGTTGGCGGCCGAAGCCGATTTCCAGGTCGGAGACGCCCATCACGGTCGGAATCAGGATCACGGTCGGCCGCGCCTGCCCGTCGCGGCGCCCGACGAAGACGCTTTCAAGGCTTTCGCCCTCGAAACTGTGCGGGATCGCGCGGTCCTTGCTCATTCCATCTCCCTCGCCAGCTCGGCCAGCCTGGCCACAGTGTTCATGTTGCGCGCCGTCCCAGCCTCGGCCGCCGGGATACGCAGACGCGACCGCCCGATACCCTTTTCGCCGTACGCGACATAGACCTCGCGCTTGCCCGCCGCGATGCGCTCGTCGTCGGCCTTGTTCCGGACGGTTTCGAGGAGATCCCTGGGCGGGGCATCGTTCAGGAAGAAGGCCTGCACATTATTCCCGCGCCCGTCCGGAAAGGGGTTGGCGCGAACCACCGCCGCCATTTCCTTGGCCGTTCGAAGCATCACGCGCACGTGCTTGCCCATATGTGTTTGCATCCGGTCTTCGAGCAGTTCGCGCAG
>DATENV010000210.1:0-6526 GCA_035274805.1 Sphingomicrobium sp.
GACGTCGGACGAATAATTGAGCTCTCGGCTGCCGAGCTTACCCATGGCGATGACCGCGAAGCCCTGCGGCTCGGCATCCGGCACGCGCTCGCTGATCGCCGTGGCGACCGCTTCGTCGATCGCGCGGTCGGCAAAATCGGACAGCAGCCGCGTGACTTGCTCGAGCGTGAGCTCGCCAGCGAGATCGCCAAGGCCGACGGCCAGCGCGAGCGCGTGCCGCTGCCGCCGCAGCGAGGCGCCGAGGTCACTGCCGTTGCTGGTGAGTGCCAAGTCGACCGCAGCCACGGCGCCGCTCGCAACAAAGGCGTCGGCGATGTCCTCGCGCGCTTCGATCGCCTCCCGCAGGAACGGCGAGCACAAGCGCGCGCGGCGCAGGGCATCTTCCCTGGCGTCCGCGGAAAACCGACGATTCATTGTCCCATGTTCACTGTTTCGCGCGCGACTCGGAGGAAACTTCCGCGCGCTTTGGGTCGTTTGCAATGGCGATGAAGCTGGAGACGGAATCTGCTTTGGCGTCGGAGATGAACAGCATGGACCGTCAGGTCATCCGTGTGGACATGCTCCCGACGCATGCCGGCATCACCGCCGCGCTCCGCCGCGCCTTCGAGGCTGCGGCGTCGGAGCCGTGCGACCGCGATTTCGCCGAGTTGCTGCGCCGCCTCAACTGACGGCGGCGCGATCATTCATGATCGCGGCTGAGCTGGTCGACTTCGCCCATGATCGTCTGCAGCGCCGACTTGTCGGGGTCGGTGCGGTGCTGACGGCGTGACGGCAGCTTGCCGCTCGACAATAGCTGCTCGAGTGCCACGCGACCGCGCGCGACGCGGCTCTTGATGGTGCCGACCGCGCAGCCGCAGATTTCAGCCGCTTCCTCATAAGCAAAGCCGCCCGCACCCACCAGGATCAGCGCCTCGCGCTGCGGTTGGGGCAAGTGCATCAGCGCGCGCTGCATGTCGCCGAGCTCGATATGGCGGTCCTGGCTCGCCGGCGCGGCGAGGATCTTGGACGCGGTGATGTCGTCCCACTCGCCCTTGAAGCGCGCACGGCGCATCTGGCTGAGGAACAGGTTGCGCAGGATGATGAAGGTCCAGGCGCGCATGTTGGTGCCGGCCTGGAAGCGCTTGCGCGCGGCCCACGCCTTGAGCAGCGTCTCCTGCACCAGATCGTCGGCCAGATCGCGGCTGCCGGAGAGCGAACGCCCGAAAGCGCGCAAATGCGGGATCACCGAGGCAAGCTGGTCCTTGAACTCCGGGTCGGAGAGCGGCGCCCAATCAGCCGCCGGGGCCGCTGGTCGATCCTCGTCGCGCGCTTCCGTCAAACCAGACCCCACCCGTTATGCCCGCTGCCAGTGGCCGCGCGAGCGTGACAAGAACATGAACAGTGATTGTGACAGGAAGCTAGTGGCTCAGGCTCGCCCAACCAAGACGATGACCGCGAAAATAATCACCACCAGCAACGTGCCGAAGATGAGAACATTGCGGGCAACACCCGGCGTCGAACCGGCGCGCGCCTCCGTCGTGGTCTGCCGGACCGAAGGTTCGGAGTGTCGCGGGTCGGCCATTCTGCTCTCGTTACGAAATCACTGTTCATCCGGCCAACGCGCCGGGTGGAGTCGTGTTCCGTCAGGCAGCGGGCACGGTCGCCGCGTCGAAGAACAAGGCCTGGGCGATCGCCGCTTTCACCGTCGAGCGCTGGAACGGCTTGGTGATCAGGAAGGTCGGCTCGGGCCTGGTGCCGGTCAGCAGGCGCTCGGGGAAGGCAGTGATGAAAATGACCGGCACCGAGAATTCGGCGAGGATGTCCTTGACCGCGTCGATGCCGCTCGAATCGTCGGCCAGCTGGATGTCGGCGAGCACCAGCCCCGGCGGGTTCGAGCGAGCCTGGGCAACCGCTTCGTCGCGCGTAACGGCGACTCCCGTGACATTGTGGCCGAGGTCGCGGACGATCGTTTCGATGTCCATCGCGATGATCGGCTCGTCCTCGATGATCAGCACATCCGCGAGGGTCTGGCGCTCGATCTCCTCGAGCGCTTCGGCAACGAGCGAATCGACGTCCTGCGCGCTCGCGCCGATCAGATAGGCGGTGTCCTCGGAGGAAAAGCCTTCGAGCGAGGTCAGCAGAAGCGCCTGACGTGACAGCGGCGTGATCCGCGACAGCCGGGCCTGGGCGATCCCTTCGGCGCCGACGGGGTTCTGCGAGGGCTCTTCGCCTTCCTCGATATTGGCGGTCGACCAGATCGCATGGAACGTGCGGTACAGGCCGAGGCGCGGATCGACGTCGCGCGGGAATTCGTCGGGCTTGGCGACGATCGCCTCGAGCGTCGCACGGACAAAGGCGTCGCCATGGGCCTGGCTGCCGGTCAGGGCGCGCGCATAGCGGCGGAGGAATGGCAGGTGCGGGGCAAGTTCCTGGCCAAGCGACATGATCGGGTATTCTCCCTAGAAACGCGATTTGCGCCGTCTTTAGGCGGCGCGTCTGAATTGTTGCAACCCTGGAAGGACCGTTGGGTGGCCGCGTCCCTTCCGCCCCCACAGATGTGAAGCCCCTCTGGAACAAAGCACCGGCGATTTGGTTTCCGTGGCTGGGCCGGGCTCCTGCAACGACCATTGCCGTGCAGAGGTCGGCCTTATGCGTGTCGAAACGGCACCGATGCCGCAGTGCGGTTGCGCCTGCGTAAGAGTTGATTATGAGCGCGCGGCAAGGACCCGCGCCAGGGGGGACTGGAGTTGAGTGCAAAAGGTCGAAGCGAGACGGAGGGAGCCGGAGATTCCAGGCGCTCGAAGAAGTCCCGGGCTTCGGACAAGAGCGGGCGCAAGCAGCGCTCCAGCGATCTCGGCCGCGCTTTACGGTCGGTCTATGACGACACGCTTCGTGAAAACGTGCCGGACGATTTTCTCAACCTGCTGGGCCGCCTCAGCTAGACTGTCGGCAACCGGAACGCTGTCGTGACCCTGGCAGAGCGTTTCGCGCGGCTTTCAACCGCCGCCAAGCTTCTCCTGATCCTGACCGCGGTCCTGCTCCCGATCGGCATCGCCCTGGCGCTGCTGGGGAACAACGGCATTCGCCAGGCGAGTGTCGCGCTCGAAGGCCGCAACCAGGATCAGTCGCGGGCCGCCGCGTCGGCGATTGAAAGCTTGATCGCGCGCAATGCGCTGGCGTTGCGCGTGGCCGCCAATGGCGCGCTCGCGGACGGTCAGGCCGGCGCCTGCGAACGCGCGCAGCGATCGCTTTCGATCGCGCCCGGCGTGGTGAGCAGCTTTGAGCTCGAAAACGGCGACGGCGAGCCGATCTGCGCGGTCGGACAGGTTGGCGACACCGGTGTCCTGCCGATCGTCGCCCCGGGAGATATCCGCGTCCGCATCGCCGCCGGTGCCGATGCGGTGGCCATTCGAGTCGGCGTTATCAACGGCATCGCAACCGCAAACGTGCCGCTCAGCGAATTGCGCGCGGCGATGAAGGATTCAGGCGGCAACATCGAAGCGGTGGTCCTGACCGATGAATCGCGCGAGCTACGCGTGGCTGGTCCCCCTTCGGGGGCGGATTTGCGCATGCGGCTCAGCGAATGGCCGCTCGGCAATGGCAATTTGACCGCGCGGATCGGAGTGACGCAGGCGCGCCTCACCACCCAGGACCAACTGATCTTGTTGCTGCCGCTGCTGATGTGGGTCGCGGCAGCGATGCTTGCCTGGCTGCTCGTCAGTCGGCTGTTGATCCGCCCACTGAAGCAGCTCCAACGCGCCGTGCTCGCGTACCGGCCCGGCGAGGGACCGCTCGAGCTGCCGCGCAAGCTCGGGCCGAGCACCGAAATCCAGGAGCTTCGCGACGCGTTCGGCCGCGCGATTGGTCGTGTCGAAGAGTCTGAGAGCGAAACCGGTGCCGCCCTCGAGGGGCAGCGACGACTGGTGCGCGAAGTCCATCACCGGGTGAAGAACAACCTGCAGGTCATCGCATCGCTGCTCAACATCCACGGCCGCAGCGCCGAGACACCCGAAGCGCGCGGGGCCTATGCGGGCATCAGCCGACGCGTCGGGGCGCTGTCGATCGTCCACCGCAACCACTTTGCGGAAATGGAGGAAAACCGCGGGATCTCGGTCCGTCCGTTGATCACCGAGCTCGCCGCCGAGCTGCGCGCCAGCGCCCCCGACGCGGCGCGCGGCGTGCGCATCGACCTCGAGCTCGACACGCTGTCCACCACCCAGGACGTTGCGGTCGCCGTGGCGTTCCTGATCACCGAGGTGATCGAATTCGCCATGCTGCACGCGCCCGAGGCCCCCGTCGAATTGTCGATGCGGCGCACGAGCGAATTGACCGCGCGATTATCGCTCGGCAGCCCGATCTTGTTGCCCGACGACGAGCATGATGCCGAGAAGGTGCAGTTTGAACGGATCATTGGCGGGCTCGCCAAGCAGCTTCGCTCGACGCTCGACCGCAAGCTTGGCCGCTACAGCGTGGATTTGCCCGTTTTTCCGCCCGTTTAGGCGGCTTGCGGGGTCGTTACGGCATTAATCAAAAAAGTTTCAAAAAAGTCCCACGACGCCGGAACCCATCTCAAACAAGGGGCGTTGTGCATTCGGATAGTGACCTTTTGCCCCCCCGCTCTCGCTATCCGTTTAAATGGGCCCGGAACCGCCAACCCTCCCCCCCCCCGGTGGCGCTTCCGGGCCCTCTTCTGTCTGGGGGCCAGAGGCAACCACCGGAGTTGAACGCGCCGCCTTTCGTGCAGCGCGCCAATGCGTGATCCGGATCGCCAGGATCGCGAACCCGTAGAGTCCGTAGAGCGGCACCAGCAGCATCAGCATCGAAACCACGTCGGGCGGCGTCAGTACCGCCGCGACCGCCGCCGACCCGACGATCGCATAGCGCCGTGACCGCGCCAGCTGCTCGCGAGTGACAATCCCTGCCCGCTCGAGGATCATCAGCAAGATGGGCAGCAGAAACGCTGCGCCGAAGCCGAACAGGAAGCGCGTGACGAAGGTCAGGTAATTGCCAACCGCGGGCAGCGCCTCCTGGCTGACGCCGCCGACATCGCCCTGGTAGCTCAGGAGGAACTGCAGCGCCCACGGCATGGCGATGAAGTAAGCGAACGACGCTCCCGCGGCGAAGAACAAGGGGGTGGCGAGCAGGAATGGGAGGAACGCCTTCTTCTCCTTGGCATAGAGGCCCGGCGCGACGAACCGCCACAGCTGCGTCGCAAGTACCGGGAAGCTCAGCATCAGCGCGGCGAACAACCCGACTTTGACCTGCACGAAGAAGGCTTCGAAGATGTCGGTGTAGATCAGCTTCCCCTGGCCCGCGCGAAGCAGCGGCTGGACCAGGACAGCGAAGATGTCGGTCGCGAAGTGGAAGCAGATCAGGAAGGTGACGACGAGCGTCGCTAGGCACCAGAGCAGGCGCCGCCGCAGCTCGATCAGATGCTCGAGCAACGGCTGCTTGGTGTCGTCGATGTCCTTCACGGCAGCGGCCGTTTCTCGGGCGGCAGCTCTTCAGCGGGGCTTTCCGGGCTGCCGATCGGCGGCATCGTGTCGGGTTGGCCCGGCTCGGGATAATGCGCGTCCGGCGGATGCAGCTGCATGATCCGCTCATTCTCTTCGCGCCAGCGCTTCTCCATTTCCTCGAGCTCGGCCTCACGGACCATGCTCTCGATCCCGGAGGTGAAGTGGCGCGCCATGCCGCGCACCCGCCCGACCCAATAGCCGACGGTTCGGAGCACCTTGGGAAGGTCCTTGGGGCCGATAAAGATTAGCGCCAGGATGGCGACGACCGCCAGCTCGGAGGAATCAACGCCGAACATGGCGACGCGTGGGGTCTAGCGCGCTTCGTCGTCCCGCGACGGCGGCGCGGCGGGCTCAGCCGGGTCGACGGGACGCGAGGTCACGTCAATCGGCGGCTGGTCGCGCGGGAGCTGGCGCGGATCGTTGCGGCGCTGCTCCTCGTAGCGCCGCACCTTGTCCTCGTCCTCGTCGGCCATGCCCTGCTTGAAGCTTTTGAGGCCCTTGGCGACGTCGCCCATCATCGCCGAGAAGCGGTTCCCGCCGAACAGCAGCAGGACGATGATCGCGAAGATCAGGATATGCCAAATGCTGAAACCGCCCATTTCGGAAACTCCTTCGCGGCGGTATCTAGTCTCCTTGCTCTTCGCTTTCCAGTTGAAGCTGGAACACGCTCTCGTCGAGCGGGTCGAGCAGGCCGGCGGCCTTGAGGTCGTCGATGCCGGGCAAGTCGCGGCGTGAGCCGAGCCCGAAGTGGCTCAGGAACTCTTGCGTCGTCGCATAGAGCAGCGGCCGGCCGGGGCCCTCCCTGCGCCCGGCCGGCCGCACCCAACCGGCGTCCATCAGCACGTCGAGCGTGCCCTTGGAGATCTGAACGCCGCGGATCGCTTCGATTTCGGCGCGGCTGACCGGCTCATGATAGGCGATGATCGCCAGAGTCTCGGTCGCCGCGCGTGACAGCCGCCGCGGTTCCTCGCGCGTGCGGCGCAACAAATGAGCAAGGTCCGGCGCGGTTTGGAAATGCCAGCGCCCGCCGC
>DATENV010000211.1:0-9418 GCA_035274805.1 Sphingomicrobium sp.
ATCAGCGCCGCGAGCGCCGCGGCGGCCATGAATTTGCTGGAACGTCGGATCATTTGGTCCTCCCTTCGAGGTTACTGTTGGGGCGTCGTCGTGGTAGGCGGCGGCTGGCTGGTTGTCGGCGTGGTCCCGGTCTGCGCGCCGCTGCCCGCGTTCAATTGCTGGCCGACGACCTGGGTGAGCTGCGGCGAGGTGGTGACGGCGGTGCAGCCGCTGCTGGTGCCGCTGGCGCCCGACACCGACAGGACATTGATCGATACACCGCAGATGTTGGCGGCAATGGTGATCGGAATCTGCGCGTTGACGGGGATGTTCGCCTTGTCGACCCGAAGCTGCACGGCGAGGTCGTTCAGGACGTTGGAAAGGTTGACGTTGACCAGCGAGGTCGCCGCGCTGGACACCGTGCCAGCCGCGCTCTGCCCGGCGCTGGCGACGCCCTCCGCGGCGTCGGAGGCCTTGCAGGCTGAAAGGCTGGCGAGAACGCCGACCGCTGAAATCGTGGCAAGCTTACGCATCGCGAACCCCTTCTTGGTGGTCCGCTAACGCGCCGCGACGCGCGTTGGTTTCAGGGGCCTTACAAGCTGAGACTTACCGCAAAATAAGCGATATGATCGCTGGTATCTTCGCCGCCGCGAACAAAGCCGTGCTGGTTCATATATCCGAGCTCGCCGTTGAAGTTCTTCGCGAGCGGCGTGGAGACCGCCACCAGGTTGCGGACCCGGTCGAGGCCGGTCCTGCGCTGGAAGCCGACCTTATTCAGATTGAAGAAGGGCTCGCTGCTCAGGTTGAACGACGTCTTTCCTTTGAGCGGGACCGAATATTTGACGTAGGGCCGAGCGCGCCAGCCCGTGCCGTTGACATGCTCGCGCCAACGCTGCTCGAGCCGGATCCGCGCGCTCAGCTTGCCCGGACCCACTTTCGCGACATTGTCGAATGTCACCTGCTCGCGGGCGCGGTGCTCCATTACGGTGAAGTCGCCCGCCGAATATTGCGGATTGTGGGTGTACCCGGCCCATACGGTCACCGACTTGCCGAGCCGATAACCGAGCAGCGTGTTCGACTCGATCTCGTAGAGGCCGCTGCGGTTGTTGCTGAACCGGGCGACAAACTCCTGCGAGAGCCGCCAATGGTCCGAGAGCTTCACCGACGCGGAGGCGGTAGCCCACAGCTGCTCGTCCGAGCTTGCCGACGCGGCTGTGGGGGCCATGAGAAATCCGGCCAGCAAAATCGTTCTAAACATCATGTGCTTCACCCATGCCTCGCTCTCTGACCCTGTTCTCGCGAGTAAGGCGGTCACGGCGATGACGTGTGCACGGCAGTTTTGTGACGGGCGCTACCAGAGCGTGGTGAGGAAGTAGAACAGCGCGCCGACGGTCGCGGAGGCTGGAATGGTGATGAGCCAGGCGATCATGACGTTTCCGGCGACGCCCCAGCGCACAGCCGACGCCCGCCGCGCGGCGCCGGCCCCGATCACGCAGCCGGTGATGGTGTGCGTGGTCGATACCGGTATTCCCAGGTAGGACGCCGCGAACAGCATCACCGAGCCACCAGCGGAGGCGGAGAAGCCCTGGTGCTGCGAAAGCTTGGTGATGCGCGTGCCCATGGTTTCGATAATCCGCCAGCCGCCGGTCAGCGTGCCGAGACCGATCGCGACATAGCAGCTGAGCGCCACCCAGTTCGGCACGTGAAAGTCGCCATGCAGATAGCCGGTCGAGTAAAGCAGCACGGTAATGATGCCCATCGTCTTTTGGGCATCGTTGAGACCGTGGCCGAGCGAATAGGCCCCGGCGGATACGAGATGCAGCCCGCGGAACGTCCGCTCGGCGCCGCGAGCGGTGGCGCGGACGCCGAGCCAGCTCGTCACCAGCATGATCAGCATCGTCAGGATCATCCCCAGCGTCGGGGAAAGCACGATTGCCAGCAGCGTCTTGTTGAGGCCGGTCCATTGGATCCCGGAAATACCGGCGTGGGCAACGCCCGCGCCGATGAGCCCGCCGACCAGTGCGTGGCTCGAGGAGGAGGGGATTCCCTTGAGCCAGGTGACGACGTTCCAGAACATCGCGCCGACGAGAGCACCGAAGACGACCGCGGGCGTGACGAGGTCCTTGTCGATCAGCCCCTTGCCGATCGTGTCGGCGACCTTGTGAAGCTCGGGCCAGTACAGCGCGAGGAAATAAGCGCCGAAGTTGAAGAAGGCCGCGAAGCCGACGGCCGCGGCGGGACTGAGCAGCCGGGTGGCGACCACGGTCGCGATCGAATTTGCCGCGTCATGGAGCCCGTTCAGGAAGTCGAACGCCAGCGCGACGACGATCAATCCGACGAGGATCGGTAATGCAAGCTCGTGCATCAGGCGTGATCGATCACCAGGCCGTCGATCTCGTTCGCCACATCTTCGAACGCATCGGTCACCCGCTCCAGATTCTTGAACACCTCACGAGCGACGGCGAACTGCAGCGGATCGGTCCGCGCCGTCTGAAACGCGCGTCTCAGGCCGAGCGCGTGGACCTCGTCGGCCTGCCCCTCGAGGCTCACCAGCCGCGCGGTCAGATCGTGCAGCCGATTGCCGTTGGCGCTGACGTTGCGAAGCAGCGGCACCGCTTCGGCGGTCACGGCCGCGGCTTCCGAGATCAAGGTGATGATATCCTTCATCTCGGGGCGAAGCTCGCGCAGCTCATAGAGGTCGATCGAGCGCGCGGCAGCGAGCATCTCATCGATTGCATCGTCCATCGCGCCGATCAGCGAGGTAATCGCGCCGCGGTCGAACGGCGTCAGGAAGGTCTGGCGGACCTCGGTTAAGACCTGGCGGATGATGTCGTCGGCCTCATGCTCGCGGTCCCTGATCCGCTGCAGCAGCTCGGCGGTCGAGACGCCGTCATTGGCGAGCTGGCGGAGCGCTTCCGCCGCCGCCACCAGGGTCGCGGCATGGGCTTCGAACATGCCGAAGAAATCGCCTTTCCGCGGCAGCAGCCGTTGGAACCAGCCGAACATATGACCCCCTGAATAGCCGCTTGTCGGGTTAGTCGAGGTGGCTTGCATCGGCAACGGCTCCTGGCGCTTGTTCGTCCTGCCAGGGCTATCGCCGCCCAATGCTACCGTTTGCGAACGCTGATATGACGGATTTGCGACATCGTCAGGCTTCGGCATCGAGCGAGTAGCCGGCCGAGCGCACTGTGCGGATGATGTCCCGCAAGCCGTCCCGGTTGAGGGCTTTGCGGAGGCGGCGCACGTGAACGTCGACCGTCCGGACATCGATATCGGAGTCGTGCGACCAAACGGTATCGAGCAGCCGCTCGCGCGAGAACACGCGACCCGGCCGTTCGAGCAAGGCCTTGAGCAATCGGTACTCGGTCGGCCCGAGCTGAACCGGCCTGCCGCCGCGCCGGACGCGATGCGCCTCGACGTCCATTTCGATGTCACCATAGCTCAACAGCTCGCCGGCAAGCGCAGGGCGAACGCGACGAAGCACGGCAGCGACGCGCGCCATCAGCTCTCGCGGGCTGAACGGCTTGGTGACATAATCGTCGGCGCCGGTCTCAAGCCCACGGATTCGATCGCTTTCCTCGCCTCGCGCGGTGAGCATGATGATCGGGACGTGTGCGCTCGATGCGCGGCGCCGCAGCCGACGGCAGACCTCTATTCCTGCGACGCCCTCGATCATCCAATCGAGGATGACGAGATCGGGAGTACGCTCCTCGGCAAGCAACAGCGCTTCGTCGCCATCGGCGGTGCGCACGACTTCGTAACCCTCGCGCGCGAAATGCCAAAGCAGCAGGTCCGCAAGCGCGCGGTCGTCTTCGACCAGAAGCAATGTCGGCTTGGTCACGCGCAAATCGTTAGTCCGCACGCGTGACACTTTTATGAAACGGCGACGGGGAGCAGCACGTGGATCGTCGTGCCGATGCCGACCCGGCTGTCGATGCTGAGGCGGCCGCGGTGGCGCTCGACGATATGCTTGACGATCGACAGGCCAAGCCCCGTGCCGCCGAGCGAACGGCTGCGGCTCGTGTCGACGCGATAGAAGCGCTCGGTCACCCGGGCGACATGCTCGGGGCCGATGCCCTCGCCCTGATCGGCGACGGACAAGCGAACCATGGGTCCTTCCGCGCCTGCGGTGACGGTGACCGGTGTTCCCGGTTCGCCGTAGCGCAGCGCGTTGGTCAGCAAATTGTCGAGGAGCTGGAGAACCTGGCTGCGGTCTGCCGCAATCGGCGGAAGGTCGGCGTCGACCTCGCGTTGAAGCTCGGAATCGCGCTCGGCGGCCATTCGCCGGGCGCTTTCGAGCGCCTGGTCGATCAGCGGCTCGAGCGCGACGGCATCGGTCGGCGCGGTGAATTTCTCGGCCTCAATGCGCGACAGCGAGATCAGGTCCTCGACCACCCGCTGCATCCGGCGGGCCTCGTCGTGGACGACCGACAGGAACCGCTCCCGCGTCTCAGGGTCGATTTCATCGCCCTGTTCGCGCAGCGTCTCGGTGTAGCCGATCAGCGTCGCCAGCGGCGTCCTCAGCTCGTGGCTGGCGTTGGCGACGAAATCGACGCGCATCTGCTCGGCCGCGCGCGCTTCACTGCGGTCGACGAAGCGGATCAGCGAACTGCCGTCGGCGAGCGCGGCGGTGCGCATCATCCAGTGGCGCCGCGACCCCCCGAGGCCGGTCAATTCCACGCCATCGCCGGCGGTTCCTCGGTCCAGGGCCTCCATCGCCGCCGGATGGGTGATCACGCGCTCGAGCGGCGCTCCCGCGATTGCAGCTCCGAGCAAATGCCGGGCGGCGGCGTTGGCGCCGGTCACGCGACCTCGCTCCACGATCAGCGCCGCTTCGGTCAGCCCCTCGAGCAGCGCCGGCGTGTCGGTCGCGAGGTCGGTCATGGCGCGCGAATTAGAATAGCCTTCGACGGAGCGCCAGCATTGCGCGAGTTCCGGCTGGCGATTAGGGCGCGGCCATGGCCAGCAAATACGAAGCCTTCGCCGCGCTCCACATGCCCGGCGACCCCGTGATCCTGTACAACATCTGGGACGTCGGCAGCGCGCTGGCCGTCGTCGCCGCGGGCGCCAAGGCGCTGGCAACCGGCAGCCATCCGGTGGCGGATGCCAATGGCTGGCCTGACGGGCAGCAGGTGCCAATCGACTTCGCCTTGGCCAACGCCAGGCGCATCGTCGAGGCGATCGAGCTGCCGCTGACGGTCGATTTCGAAAGCGCCTATTCGACCGACCCCGGCGAAGGCGGCGCCAATGTCGCGCGGCTGAAGGCGACCGGCGCGGTCGGGTGCAACTTCGAGGACCAGGTCATCGGCGGCGAGGGACTCCACCCGCTCGACCTCCAGGTCCAGCGCATCGCCGCGATCCGCCGCGCCGTCGGCGAGCATTTCTACATCAACGCGCGGACCGACCTGTTCCTCAAGACGCAGACCTATGACGATGCGTTGATCGACCAGGTGGTGGAGCGCGGCAAGGCCTTCGCCGGCGCCGGCGCAAGCGGGTTCTTCGTGCCGCGCCTCGCCGATCCAAGGCAGATCGAGCGCGTCGTGCGCGAGGTGCCGCTGCCGCTGAACGTGATCGCCTTCCCCGGTGCGCCCGACAAGAAGCTGTGGGCGGAAGCCGGCGTCGCGCGGATCAGCCACGGCCCGTTCCCGCATCGCGCGCTGATGGCGAAGCTGACCGAAATGGCGCGCGAAGCGATCGCCTAAGCCAGGGCTTTCCCGTTGCTGGCGCTCTGCCGCGGCCACCACCGCCAGCGCTTGGCCCGCGGGCCCGATTTGAGCACGGTCTTGCGGAACATACGCGACCCGATGCGCAGGATCAGCGCAACCCAAACCACCTGCCACAGGATCGCGACCAGGTGGGGCCACAGCTCGGGCAGCTCAGCGGCGCGGGCGATCATCGCCATCGGCGACGACAAGGGAAGGACTGCCGCGGCCAGTCCCTCGGTCGAATCGGGCGCGCCGATCACCGTCGCGGCGAAGCCGAAGATCAGCACCTGCGCGAAGGTCACCGGCATCGACATCGTCTGAACCTCGCGCACCGTCGACGCCTGCGCGCCGATGGTCAGGAAGGCCGCGCCGAGCAGCAGGTAGTTCATCCCGAAATAGACGATTGCGAGGGTGAGGAACGCGGGCCAGCCGACGGCCGGCGGCGGCAAGGTCTGCACCCCACCGTGCTTGACCATCTGGATCAGCAGCGCGCCGGCGCTGATCCAGACGATGATCCCGACGACCGAGGCGGCGAGCATCGCGAACAGCTTGCCGACGAACATCGCGTCGATCGGCACGGCGGCGGCAATCACCTCGATGATCTTGTTCGACTTTTCCTCGATCAACTGGGACAGCAGCATGCCCGACAGCAGGATGGTGAGGAAGAACAACAGCATCTGCCCGATCTGGGCGGTCAGCGCCCGGTCCGTCACCAGCGCGCCCGACGAGGCCGAGGCAATCGATTCGATACGCACCGGCGGCGCCTGGATTTGCGGGACCATCGCGCTGCGCACGATCAGGTTCAGCTGACGCACGGTCGGGTCGTCCTTCTCGACGTCGCCGGTCAGGCGCAGATCGCCCCACCACCCGCTCAGCACCGCGCGGATCGCGGGGCTGCGCGATGCGAGCAGATGCTTCTGCTGGGCGGCGAGATCGAGCTCGGGCTGATAATGGGCGAGCCGGATGACCGCTTCGTCGCCGATCGCGTCGGCGAGACCCTTTCGGGCCTGGGAGATTAACGCGAACTGCTGGGGCGAAGCGACCACCGCCACGACCGGCCGCTCGGTCTGCGTCGCAACGCGCGCGCCGATGCCGCCGAACACCCCGCCGAGCAGCAGCGGGAACAACGGCCCGAGCAGGAAGAAGATGAAGGCCTTGGACAGGACCGTCGCCGAGAAATCGCGGCGGGCGATGACGAAGGAGGAGCGCAGGAACCGCATCATTCGGGCATCTCCTTGCCCATCTCCGCAGCCGCCGCATCGCCGGCGATGGCGACGAATGCGTCGTGCAGGCCGGGACGCTCGATCGCCAGCGTCTCGATGCCGGCGCCGCCGTCGATCAAGGCCTTGAGCAACGGCTCCGGCCCGCCCCTGGGCAGCTCGAACACATATTCGTCGCCCTCGCGGCGCGCGCTTGCGGGGATTGCCGAGCGCCATGACCCGTCGGCCGCCCGGGTCCGCAGGCGCACGATCGGCCGCAGCCGACCGCGCGCCTCGTCCACCCCGCCGTCGAACGCGACCCTGCCCTTGGCGATGATCGCGATCCGCTCGCACAACCGCTCGGCGTGGGCGATCACGTGGGTCGAGAAGATGATCGTCACGCCGGCGCGGGCCTCGCGGCGGATCAGCTCCTCCAGCCGCGCCTGGTTGATTGCGTCGAGGCCCGAGAAGGGCTCGTCGAGGACCAGGAGGCGCGGCTTGTGGATGATCGTGCCGAGCAGCTGAACGGTCTGCGCCATGCCCTTTGACAGGGTGCGGATCGGCTTTTTCGCCCAATCACCGAGGCCGTGCTCCTGCAACAGCGCGTCGGCGCGGCGGCGAGCCTCGGCGAGAGGCAGGCCGCGGAGCGCCGCCAGGAAGGCGATCGCCTCGCGGGCGTGCATCGCGGGATAGAGGCCGCGTTCCTCGGGCAAATAGCCGATCTCCTGCGCGGCCTCGAGCGGCCGGTCACGGCCGAGCACCAGCCGCGTTCCGCTCGACGGGTCGATGATCCCGAGGAGCATGCGCAGGGTCGTGGTCTTGCCGGCGCCGTTGGGCCCGAGCAGGCCGTAGATCGACCCCGTCGGAACGGCGAGGCTGACTCCGTCGACCGCGCGCGTCTCGGCGAAGTCCTTGACGAGGTCGACCGCTTCGACGGCCAGCGGATCGGAATGCGAAACCTGTCGAAGCACTCTTTTTCCCAAACAAAACAAGGACCGCCCCCTTCGGCTGGCTTGCCAGCCGCTCAGGACAGGCTTCGACAAGCTCAGGGCCAACGGTGTAGGTGCGCATTCGTGGATAGAGGCCAAAGCCTTGAGGAAGCAATAAGGTCGGAAGCGAGCCGCCTGGGCTTCGCCGCGTGCGGCTTCACGCGCGCCGACGCGGCGGATGCGGCCGGGCTCGACCTCAAGCGGTGGCTCGCGGCCGGCCATCACGGGACGATGGGCTGGATGGAGGAACGCGCGCATCATCGCGTGTCCCCGCTCGCGCTGTGGCCCGAGGCGAGGTCGGCGATCGCGCTCGGCATGAGCTACGCTCCGGCGACCGACCCGATGGCGCTCGCGGCGCATCCGGAGGTGGGACGCATCTCGGCCTATGCGCAGGGCGGCGACTATCACAAGACGGTCAAGAAGGCCCTGAAAGCGCTTGCCCGGTTCATCGTCGAGCAGGCGCCGTCGGAGCTCAAGGTATTCGTCGACACCGCGCCGGTGATGGAAAAGCCGCTGGCACAGGCCGCGGGCATCGGCTGGCAAGGGAAGCATACCAACCTCGTCAGCCGCGAGCACGGCAGCTGGCTGTTCCTCGGCGTGATCCTGACAAGTCTCGAGCTAACGCCCGATGCACCCGCCGATCACGGGCAGCATTGCGGCACTTGCACGCGCTGCCTGGCGGCCTGCCCGACGAACGCTTTCCTCGGCGCGCATCGAATCGATGCGCGGCGATGCATTTCCTACCTGACGATCGAGCATGACGGGCCGATCCCCGACGAGCTGCGGACCCTGATGGGCAACCGTATCTACGGCTGCGACGATTGCCTGGCGGTCTGCCCGTGGAACCGCTTTGCCGATGCGGCCGCAGCCAATCGCGCGTTCCTGCCACGCGCCGAGCTCGCCGCGCCGCGGCTTGCCGATTTGCTGGCGCTGGACGATGCGGCGTTCCGCGAAATGTTTGCCGGCTCACCGATCAAGCGCATCGGCCGCAACCGGATGGTCCGCAACTGCCTGATCGCGGCCGGCAACAGCGGCGATGCGGGCCTCGCTCCGGCGGTCCGGCCGCACCTCGAAGATCCCGATGCGGTGCTCGCCGAGGCCGCCCGCTGGGCGCTGGATCAGATCGCCCGCTCGCGCAGCGAGAAGATGCAGGCCGCCTGATCGAAGTCGGCGCCGGTCGGCGTTCGCGTGTCGACATGGGTGACCTTCAGCGCGCCCGAACCGCCCGAGGGGTAGAGATAAGCATCCATCACGCAGCGGCGGCCGCGGAACTGCAGCTTGAGGCTGCTCCCCTCGCGGATCTGGAGCGCCGGGGCGCCGAAGCGGCCGACCAGCTCCTGCGCGGTCAGGCCCGTCAGACTGTTCTGCTCCTGCGGTTGCGGCTGCGGCACTGGCGGCGGAGGAGCCGAAACCTGCTGTGGCCGCGGCGCGCAGGCACCGACGAGCAGGACGAGCGAAAGGGCGATCAGGCGGCGCATGAGGTGACGATGGCCCGCGATACTCGCCGACGCAATGTTGCGAGTGCGTGAACAGGCGGCTAGGCGGC
>DATENV010000212.1:0-2831 GCA_035274805.1 Sphingomicrobium sp.
CGCATTGGTGATGGGCTGCGCCTCGGACCAGCCGGTGATCGTGGACGACACCGCTTTCATCGCCACCAGTTTCCCGGACTTCATTCCGATGATGCGTTCGCTAGGGGCCGAGTTTTTATGATCATCGCCATCGACGGACCCGCGGCTTCGGGAAAAGGCACGCTCGGCAAGCGGCTGGCCGCGCATTACGGCTATCGTCACCTCGATACCGGTGTGATTTATCGCGCGGTGGCCAAGGCGTTGCTCGATGCCGGGGCCGATCTGACCGACGAGATGATTGCCGTTTCTGCGGCGCTGGCGCTTGATCCGGAAAAGTTTGGCCATCCCGCCCTGAAGACCCAGGCCGTGGGCGAAGCGGCCTCGGTGGTGTCGGCGATCCCCAAGGTGCGGGAGGTTCTGGTCAATTTTCAGCGGCAATTCGCCGCCGACCCGCCCGGGGCGGTGCTGGACGGCCGCGACATCGGAACCGTGATCTGCCCCCATGCCGACGTAAAGATCTTCGTGGTCGCCGACCCGAAAGTGCGCGCCCGCCGCCGCACCCTGGAAGCCCGCGCGCGGGGCGAGGACGCCGACGAGGCCGCGGTGCTGGCGGACATCCTCAGGCGCGACGAACGCGACCAGAACCGCCCCGTGGCGCCTTTAAAACCGGCCTCAGATGCATACTTGCTCGATAACTCGCACCTGGATATAGAAGGCGGCGTCCGGGCCGCCATCGACATTGTCGAGGCCGTCCGAGCGGGCCGGCCGCGGATTTGAATCCGTAGCCGTCATTGGAGGAGAAGCCCGCTCCCGGTCTTGAGATCGACAGCTCTGACCCCGGAATAATCATCGTATCGAACGTGCAGGCATGCTGCCGGCCCGCTCTCGCGATTTTGCGAGGCGGTCGTCGGGATTTGCGGACCCCGACACCTCACGCGCGATACGCCCTTAACCGAACCGCCGGCAAGACCCCGCATTGGAGAACAAATGGCTTCGACTGCTTCTTCCTATAATCCTTCCCGCGACGATTTTGCCGCGATGCTCGACGAATCCTTTGCCGGCGGCAACCTGCAGGAAAGCTCCGTCATCAAGGGCACGGTGGTCGCGATTGAAAAAGACATGGCCGTCATCGATGTCGGCCTGAAGACCGAAGGCCGCGTGGCGCTTCGCGAGTTCAACGGCCCCGGCCGCGAGAACGATCTCAAGGTTGGCGACGAGGTCGAGGTGTTCCTCGACCGCATCGAGAATGCGCTCGGCGAGGCCGTGCTGTCGCGCGACAAGGCGCGCCGCGAGGAAAGCTGGGGCAAGCTGGAAAAGGCCTTCAACAATAACGAGAAGGTACACGGCGTGATCTTCAACCAGGTCAAGGGCGGCTTTACCGTCGACCTCGACGGCGCGGTCGCCTTCCTGCCGCGTTCGCAGGTGGACATTCGTCCGATCCGCGACGTCGCGCCCCTGATGAACAATTCGCAGCCGTTCCAGATCCTGAAAATGGATCGCCGCCGCGGCAATATCGTGGTGTCGCGCCGTACCGTGCTGGAAGAGACCCGCGCCGAGCAGCGCCAGGAGCTGGTGCAGAACCTCGAGGAGGGTCAGGTGATCGACGGCGTGGTCAAGAACATCACCGACTACGGCGCGTTCGTCGACCTCGGCGGTATCGACGGCCTGCTTCACGTCACCGACATCGCCTGGCGCCGGGTCAATCACCCGACCGAGGTGCTGACCATCGGCCAGACCGTGAAGGTGAAGATCATCAAGATCAACCACGACACCCACCGCATCTCGCTCGGCATGAAGCAGTTGCTGGACGATCCGTGGCAGGGCATCGAGGCGAAATATCCGCTCAACGCGCGCTTCACCGGCCGTGTTACCAACATCACCGACTACGGCGCCTTCGTCGAGCTGGAGCCCGGTATCGAGGGCCTGATCCACGTCTCGGAAATGTCGTGGACCAAAAAGAACATGCATCCCGGCAAGATCGTCTCCACCTCGCAGGAAGTCGAGGTGCAGGTGCTGGAGGTCGATTCGGTCAAGCGGCGGATTTCGCTGGGTCTCAAGCAGACCATGCGCAATCCATGGGAAGTGTTCGTCGAGAAATTCCCGGTCGGTTCCGTGGTCGAGGGCGAGGTCAAGAACAAGACCGAGTTCGGCCTGTTCCTCGGCCTCGAGGGCGACGTCGACGGCATGGTGCATCTGTCCGACCTCGACTGGAAGCAGCCGGGCGAGCAGGTGATCGACAACTTCAAGAAGGGCGACATGGTAAAAGCCATCGTGCTCGATGTCGATGTCGAGAAGGAGCGCATCTCGCTCGGCGTCAAGCAGCTCGAGGGCGACCCGTTCGCCGAACCCGGCGACGTCAAGAAGGGCGCCGTGGTGACCTGCGAAGTGCTCGAGGTGAAGGAAGGCGGCATCGAGGTTCAGATCGCCGGCACCGACTTCACCACCTTCATCAAGCGCTCGGAACTGGCGCGCGACCGCAACGACCAGCGGTCCGACCGTTTTGCGGTCGGCGAAAAGGTCGATGCCCGGGTGATCCAGTTCGACAAGAAGGCGCGCAAGGTGCAGGTCTCCATCAAGGCGCTGGAAGTGGCCGAAGAAAAGGAAGCCATCGCGCAATACGGCTCGTCGGATTCCGGCGCCACGCTTGGCGACATCCTCGGCACCGCGCTGAAAGGCCGCGCCGAGAAATAAGCGGCGGCATTGCGTCAAACACAGGGCTCCGGTTTCGACCGGAGCCCTTTTTTGTCTGCAAAACCATCCACGTCGTCCCGGCGGAGGCCGGGACCCATAACCACAGGCGTTTGTCGAGAGTACCAGCGCCCGCCGCCGCGCCTCATCACCAGGCTCGGTGT
>DATENV010000213.1:0-3187 GCA_035274805.1 Sphingomicrobium sp.
TCGGGGCATTCCCGCCGCATCCAAATCAGCCAGTCGCGCATGAGCGGGTTCCATTGGCTGAGCTCGGCGCCGATCGTGACCACCGTCTCCTTCCCCGGCGCGGTTGCAACCGAGCGCCGCGCCCGGTCCCAGATTTGCACCAGCGATGTGGCAAAGCGAAGGAACTGGTCCCCCGCTGGAGTTAGCCGCGCACCGGCCTTGTTCCGCACGAAAACCTTGCGGTCGAGCTGCTGCTCCAGGCTCCGGATGCGGGCGCTGACGGCGGTCTGGGTAATGTTGAGATTGCGGGCGGCCCGCACGAAGCTGCCGGTCTTGACGATCTCGAGGAACGTACGGGCCGTCGTGATGTCCAAATGAATGCGCTTTTCTTGTGCTTAAACTGCAATTCTATTCGTTTGCATTATGAAAGACAACGACCCACCTTGACCATGTCGCGGAGAGCCAAGCGGCCCCACAGGTCCTGACATCTCCGGCAAGGAGGAGATGGACATGAACTGGCATCGCGCATCGAGCTATCACAACAGCCGCAATTACGATGATGAGGCCCCCCGAGCCGGGCCCGTGAGTGGGACCCGCATCGCCCTTGCTTGGTTGGTCGCGGCCGGCGTCGGCCGTTTGAAGAAGCTGCTAGAGCTTGGGTTTTCGCGATCGGAAGAAGAGATACTGCTGACACCACGAACCCCTCATGGCTTTACCATTCTCGGCGCGGCGATCGAGCGCCACGCGCCGCACGAAACCGCACTAAGCTGCCCGTTTCCCGAACTGGACGATCACACGGCACGGCAGCGCGCGAACGCGCGCTCGTCACGAGCGCAGCCGGCGAACGACCCGACAGAGTTGAGCAGGTCATAAGATGTTCGCGCAACCAGCCTATGACCGAGCAGCGGGAATCGCGGCGCTGCACGCCTGCGCACATTTGTCGGAAACGGCCGAACGCAGCGCCCGCGCCGCCGAGAAGATCACCGCGCTCGGCGAAATGACGCGCGGCATCGCGCATGATTTCCGCAATGTATTGTGCATGCTCACCAGCGGCCTGAACATTGCCGAAGCGAGCGCCGACGATCCGGCGAAGCTGAAGCTCGCGTTCGCGGCGATGCAGGAAGGCGTCGCAAGGGGGCTGAAGATGGCCAATCGGCTGCTCGACTTCGCGCGCCAGCAGGAGCTCAGGCCCGGCACCGACGACATCAATTCGCTGCTTGCCGCGGTCAAGACATTCCTCGGCTATGGCGCGGGGCCGGGAATTCGCGTGGCGCTGGACCTCGCGCCGGGCCTTCCAAGGTGCCTTGTCGACCCTCCGGAGCTCAATGCCGCGATCCTCAACCTGATCGTCAATGCGCGCGACGCGATGCCTGGCGGCGGAGTCATCCGGATCAGCACGGCAGTGGCGCACCGAAGTAGCGCCAATCCGGGGGACTACGTTCGCCTGCGGGTCCGCGACAATGGTGCCGGCATGCCGCCCGAGGTGCTGGCGAGGATCTTCGATCCGTTCTTCACCACCAAGGGTGATGGCGGAACTGGCCTCGGCGTGCCGCAGGTGCAGTCGTTGATGAGGCGAGTGAACGGCTTCGTCACCGTGCACAGCGCGGTCGGCAAGGGAACGACGTTCGACCTGTTCTTCCCGGTTCAGCCCGACGCTTCGGCGACCGACCCCGAATTCGAGCAAGCACTGGAGCAATGGGCGGACGAAGGCGGCGCGATCGCCGCCGCATGAAGTGAACGAAGGAGCTCATGATGCTCACCGCAATTGCAGAACGGACCGGCCTTGACGAAGTGCGCGGGTTGGAAAGGCTACGGATCGAGGCGACCCGGTCGAACGATGTCAGCGCCCTGTCATCGCTGCTCCACGATCAGCTGATCTACGTCAACAGCGCCGGCGAGATCTACGACAAGGAAAGCTACCTCAGCGGCATCGACACCCACGAGCTGACCTACGACGCGGACTTCGACGTTCGCGAAACCCACGCGCGGGCGCTCGACGACCTCGTGATCCTGGCCGGCATCATGCTCGGTCATTCGCGCCTGGACGGCGAGCAGCAGGTCTTTCACTTCCCCTGCATCGGCGTGTGGCGGAAGGATTCGGGCGGGTGGCGAATGATCGCATGGCAATCTTCGTCCGGGAGCCGATGACTTGGAAGCGCTGTCGTCTTTGAATCCTGGGGACGCCAATTCCTCAAAGGAGCAAGCATGACTGACGAAATCTATCCTGCGGTGACTCGCGAACTCGTCCGGAAGCGGCGCGACCTCGTGCCCGCCGCGGCGACGGCCTTTCACGACTTCAGCCAGGCGGTGTTCGCGCCGGGCGCGCTCTCGACCCAGACCAAGCACCTGATCGCGGTGGCGGTCGCGCACGTGACCCAGTGCCCATATTGCATCAAGGGGCACACCCGCGCCGCCCTCCGCGAAGGCACTTCCGACGCGGAATTGATGGAGGCGATCTGGGTTGCCGCGGAAATGCGCGCCGGAGCAGCCTTCGCGCATTCGCTGATCGCCATCGCCGAAATGGACGGTGACCGCGACACGGCCAACGGCCACGCGGGTGCTGGCATCGATAGCGGAGTGCATCATGCCCAGTGACAGCACCCGGCCGTGCGAAGTCGTCGCAATCTTCAAGTCTTCCGAGCATCTCGAAAGCGCGATCGACGAGCTGCTCAGCTCCGGGTTCGACCGTGCGGAGCTCAGCCTGCTCGCGAGCGAAAGCGCGATCGTCGAGAAGCTCGGCCATTATTACCGCGCCGCCGATGAAATGGCGGAGGATCCGGCGGTTCCCCGAACCGCGTTCGTCTCCACCGCGGCCATCGGCGATGCGAAAGGCGGCCTTATCGGCGGGCTCACCTATGTCGGCGCGACCGTCGCGGCAGGCGCGATGGTCGTTTCGGGCGGCGCATTGGCGGCGACCATCGCCGCCGCAGTCCTTGCCGGCGGCACGGGGGCGTTGCTCGGCTCGGTCCTGGCGCGCTGGGTCGGCCGTCATCATGCCGACTATCTCGGCGCGCAGATCGACAATGGCGGGCTGCTTTTGTGGGTACGCGCGTGGAACCAGGACGATGAAGTCCGCGCGATTGAAATCCTGCGCAGGCATGCCGGCGAGCAGGTCCATGCTCACGGCGCGTTCCTCGCCGCCGCCTGACCCCCGACCTCAGTCGATCGGCGCTTCGGCTCCGTCCACCAGGGGTTTCGGTTTCGGACG
>DATENV010000214.1:0-7535 GCA_035274805.1 Sphingomicrobium sp.
TGATCATCGATTTCGCGACCTTGACCGGCGCTGCACGAGTGGCCCTCGGACCCGACCTGCCGGCGTTCTTCGCAAACCAGGACGAACTCGCCGCGGCCGGCGCTCTGGCGGCGGCCGAAGTCGAAGATCCGCTGTGGCGGATGCCGCTGTGGGACCCCTATGACGAGATGCTGAAGAGCGACATCGCCGACATCGCCAATGCGGCGAACAGTCCGATGGCAGGCTGCATCACGGCGGCGATCTTCCTGAAGCGCTTCGTGCCCGACGGCGTGGCCTGGGCACATCTCGATACCTACGCCTGGCGCGACCACGCCAAGCCAGGGCGGCCGAAAGGTGGTGACGCGCTCGGGCTGCGTGCGATGTTTGCGCTGCTGAAGGACCGCTACTTACAGACGTGAAACTGCGACTGGCCGAAAATCGGGACTTTTAAGGTCACGCAGGTGCAACATTTCGCGTCCTTACCGGTTTACTTGCCAAGCTACGCGGCACGGGATTGGAGTTTGGCAGCTATGAGCGAGGTATCGCTTACCGGCTGGATGAAGGCACTTATCGCCTATGTCCGTTCGGGCGAGCCCGATCTCACCAACCGGCAAATGGCCTTGCTGATGTTGGTTTATCTGACGCCGGGCCCACACACGGTTCGTGGGCTCGCAAGGGTCCTGGGCGTGTCGAAACCGGTCGTCACGCGCGCCTTGAATACGCTCGGCGCGCTCGGCTATCTGCGGCGCGAGAGGGACCAGGACGACCGGCGCAACGTGTTCGTCGTCCGCACCAGCAACGGGGCAGATTTTCTTGAAGGCTTCAAGCGCAACCTCCGCGAGAGCGACGGCGGCTCCGCGGCCCACCGGCCCATCATCGGGCAGGCCCCGGCCTACGCCCACCAGCGCTGAGCAGTTTGCCCTTTCCGGCCCGTCCAACCCCCCGGACCCCGACTTCAACGCCTACCGCAAGGATCTCGCCGACATCGCGCTCGCTGGACGCGTGATCGCATCCCATTATGCCGAGCCGGTCGAGCTTCGTCTCCACGTTGAGACCATGCTTCGAAAAGCACCGGCCGATGATGCCGAGACGCTGGGCTCGCTCGCCGCGGGGGAGCATTTCGCAATGCTCGACGACAGTCTTGGCTGGGCGTGGGGCTATGCCGGCGGCGGTCGGCGTGTCGGCTATGTGCGGAGCGAGACGCTGACGGCTCAGTGAACGACCGAGCGGAGCCAGATCAGCTGGTAGAAGCTGGTCAGGACCATCACGCCGATCGCGGCGATGATCGCCCAATCGCGTGTGGGCCAGCGCGGCCGCCGCAGCGGGAACAGTAGCCAGCCGGCCAGCGCGCACAAGACCAAAGTCCCGATCGCGCTGTTGCGAACGAAGGCAACGACGCTCATTCGAACATAGTCCAGTCCCTGGGCGGGCGCCTCGCCATGGGGGCTCATCATCAAGGCGAGCGCCCACAGGATGATCGCTGCGAACAGCAGCAGCGAGCCCATGAACAACCGGGCGCGGCCGATTCCGCGGTTCCTCACATCTGCCCCCGCTGGCGCCGAAGCGCGAACCATTTGGCGACATTCGCCTGGTGCTGGGGGAGCGTGTCGGCAAAGACATGGCCGCCGGTGCCGTCGGCGACGAAGTACAGGGCCTTGGTCGGCGCCGGGTGCAGCACGGCGGCGATGCTCTCCTTGCCCGGATTGGCAATCGGCCCTTCCGGGAGGCCGGGGCGGCGATAGGTGTTGTAGCCGTTATCGGCGTTGATCTCGGACTTGCGGATGCGCCGGCCGATCGGCTTGCCCTTAGTCACGGGGTAGATAACGGTCGGATCGGCATCGAGCTTCATGCCGATCCGCAAGCGGTTGCAATAAACCCCGGCGATCATTGGCCGCTCGCTCGCCTTCCCGGTCTCCTTCTCGACGATCGAGGCCAGGGTGACCGCCTGCTCGGGCATTGCAATCGGGCAATCGGCGCTCCGCTTGGGCCACAGTTCGGCGATTACCTTGTTCATCGCCTTCTGCATCCGCGCGACCAGCACCGCGCGACTGTCCCCGCGTTGGTACCCATAGCTGTCGGGCAGCAGCGAGCCCTCGGCGATGGTGGGCGTCGGCCCGGTCAGGAATTCGTTCGCGGCAAGCTTCTCGGCGACGATGATCGAGGGCATGCCCTCGGTGACGGTGATCAGCCGCTGGACCGGCCGGCCATGCTGCAGCAGGTCGAGGATGGCCGCCCCGCCCATGCCTCTGGGAATCTCGAATTCGCCCGCCTGGATCGGGTCATTCGAGCCCAGGATGCGCGCCATCACGCGATAGGTTCGTGCGCTGCCGGGGATCGCCCCCTGGCGGTCGAGCTCGCGAGCCACGCTGGCGACGCTCGCGCCTTCCTTGACGGCGATGGTGTGCGGACCGGGCTTCGGGCCCGGCCCCCACCACAGGAAATACAAGACGACGATCGCGGCCAGGACCAGCCCGGCCGCCGCGAACGCGGAGCGCCTCACACAGCCTTCATGATCAGCGACGCATTGGTGCCGCCGAACCCAAAGCTGTTGTTCAGTACCGCGCGCACCGGCCGTTCCTTTGCCTTGTGCGGCACGAGGTCGACCCCCTCGCAACTGTCGCTCGGATTATCGAGGTTGAGCGTCGGCGGGACGATCTGGTCGCGCATGGCTAGGATGCAGAAGATGCTTTCGACCGCGCCCGCGCCGCCGAGCAGGTGGCCGATCGCCGACTTGGTCGAGCTCATCGAGACATTCGCGATGGCATTGCCGAACAGGCGTCGGACCGCGCCCAGCTCGAGCTCGTCACCGAGCGGCGTCGAGGTGCCATGGGCATTGATATAGTCGATGTCCGACGGCTGCATGCCCGATTTCCTGAGGGCCATCTCCATCGCGCGATAGCCACCCGAGCCTTCCGGATGCGGCGCGGTGACGTGGTAGGCGTCTCCGGACAGGCCGTAGCCGACGACCTCGGCATAGATTTTTGCGCCGCGGGCTTTGGCGTGTTCATACTCCTCGAGCACGACGACGCCGGAGCCCTCACCCATGACGAAGCCGTCACGCGCCTGGTCGTAAGGCCGGCTGGCCCTTTCTGGCTGGTCGTTGAACGCAGTGCTGAGCGCGCGCGCCTGCGCGAACCCGGCGATTCCGATGGGGCAGATGGTCGCTTCCGCGCCGCCCGCGAGCATGATGTCGGCATCGTCGTCCTTGATCATGCGCGCCGCGTCGCCGATCGAATGGGCGCCGGTCGAGCAAGCGGTCACCACCGCGTGGTTGGGGCCCATCAAGCCATATTTGATCGACACCTGGCCGGAGATGAGGTTGATCAGGCGGCCGTGAACGAAGTGCGGGCTGACGCGACCCGGCCCCTTCTCGTGCAGCACCAGGCTTTCGCTCTCGATGCCCGGCAGACCGCCGATGCCAGATCCGATAGAAACGCCCGCGCGCAGCCGGGTCGCCTCGTCCATGTCGGTCAGCCCGGCATCCTCGACCGCCTGGCCGGCCGCGTCGAGGCCGTAGACGATGAACGGATCGACCTGGCGCTGGACCTTATGGTCGACGCGCCTCGAGGCGTCGAAACCATATTCATGGTCGGCCGGCTTCACTTCGCAGGCGATGCGGCATTTCTGGTCGCTCGCGTCGAACCTGGTGATCGGACCCGCGCCGCTTTTCGACGCGATGATGTTCTTCCAGCTGGTCTCGACGTCCCCGCCCAGCGGCGTCACCAGCCCGAGACCTGTCACGACGACACGGCGCATGTCAGTCACTCCAAATGGAACAGGCCCAAACCCGTTCGGCCCCGGACTTGATCCGGGGGCTGTCGAAGCCCTGTAGTTTTTGAAGAACGCTTAGGAAAGGAAAAGGCAGCCCTTCGACAAGCTCAGTGCGAACGGAACTGGCCGATCAGCCCTTGTTCTGGTCGATATATTCGATCGCGTCGCGAACCGTCGTGATTTTCTCGGCCGCATCGTCCGGAATCTCGACCCCGAACTCTTCCTCGAACGCCATGACGAGCTCGACGATGTCGAGGCTGTCCGCGCCAAGATCGTCGATGAAGCTCGCGTCTTCGGTCACTTTGTCGGCTTCGACGCCGAGATGTTCGACGACGATCTTCTTCACCCGATCGGTGGTCTCGCTCATGGAAAGCTTCCTCCGTTTTGCTTTTGCCGATGCCCTAGCGATGCACATGGTGAGCCGCAAGTGGCGGACGCGTCCCCGAGCGGCTACGCCACGGCCGCATGGAAAGCCGACCGCTCACGCCCGGCGAGATCGAGCTCGCGCGAACGATTTTCGGCGATGCGATCGATTATTCGAAGGTTCGGATGTTCAGGGGCAAATGGTGGCCTTTGCAGCCCCGCCGATCCGCCATGGCGCCGATGGGCGACATCTGGTTCCACCCCGACGGCGGCGGCTGGTCGAACGATTTCTCGAAGGAATCGCTCGGCCAACAGGGATTCTGGATCCATGAGATGACCCACGTCTGGCAGACCCAGAAGGGTGGCCGCTTCTACCTGCCGCTGATCCGCCATCCGTTCTGCCGCTACGCATATGAGCTGGAGCCGGGCAAGCGCTTCGCCCGCTACGGCATCGAGCAGCAGGCCGAAATCGTCCGCCATCGCTTCCTCGCCGATCGCGGCATTTGCGCGGCGACAGTGCCGCCCAGGGAGCTGCTGAACTTTCGATAGGAACAATTATGCCCCTGTAACAATCCTGCAACAGCTGCGCCGCGAAAGTTGCCACCGCACCACGGCCGCTCTTCCGCCGCCCCTCCAGTTTCAGGCATAAAGCCGCGCAGGCACGAACGCCCAGGGGGAAAACATGCGCGCAACCGCAGCCTTGCTCATCGGCACTTCCATTCTCGCAGTCGCGTCTCCGGCAGCCGCCCAGACTCAACCGGAGGCAACCGCGCAGGCGGTCAACCCGCCGCCCGACGCGGGGCCGGTGCCGGTGCAGGACCAGGGCGCGATCATCGTCACCGCGACCAAGCGCGCGTCGACGGTCCAGGACGTGCCTTTCTCGGTCAACGCGCAGACGCAGGCCGACATCCAGCGCGCCAACGCGCAGACGATCGAGGACATCAGCCGCAACGTCGCCGGCCTCACGGTTCAGAACCTCGGCCCCGGGCAGAGCCAGGTGTCGGTCCGCGGCGTGTCCGCCGGCCAGATCGTCCGCGACCAGCCGGGCGTGAAAGAACAGGTCGGCATTTACCTCGACGAAAGCGTGGTCTCGCTGTCGCTGTTCACGCCGGACTTCGACCTGTTCGATTTGAACCGCGTGGAAACATTGCGCGGACCGCAGGGCACTCTGTTCGGATCGGGCTCGGTCGGCGGGACGGTCCGCTACATCACCAACCAGCCCAAGCTCGAGACGATCGAGGGCCAGGTCGAGGGCGGGGTCAACGTCGCGAAGGGCGGCGACGTCGGGTACGAGGCAAAGGGCGCACTCAACATCCCGATCAGCAACGTCGCCGCGGTACGGGGCGTCCTCTATTATTCCCATTTCCCCGGGTTCATCGACGCCGTCGGCCCCGCCGCCGGTAAGAATATCAATGACGGCCAACGCTACGGCGGCCGCCTGTCGATGCTGCTCCAGCCCAATGACAGCTTGAAGATCACGCCCAGGGTCGTCTGGCAAAGGGCAACCGCCAACGGCTTTAACCGTCAGGAGTTCTACAACCTCTACGACAATCAATTCACCAGCGGCGCGGCGGGCAGTGATCTCGGCAGGCGGACCATTTACCGCAAGCTTCCGGAGCGCTTCAAAGACCAGACATCGCTCTATGACCTCACGGTCGCATATGATTTCGGACCCGCGGAGCTGACTTCGGTCAGCAGTTACATGCACCGCAACATCCTGGTCAGCCGCGATGCTTCAGCGCTGACCGGATCCGTCGGAGTCGATCCGTTTGCGCTTCGTTTGGGTGTCGATCCCGACATCGCAAACCTGCCGTCGAACCTGCGCGACACGACGAAGCTCGACCAGTTCACGCAGGAGCTGCGGCTGGCGTCAACCGGCACCGGTCCATTCCAATGGGTATTCGGCGGTTTCTACAGCCATGTGGACCGCGAATATCACCAGCGGCTGCCGACGCCGGGTTACGACGCCTTCATTGACGCCGCTCTTGGCGCTGGCGTTTCACGCGCCGTCGACAACGGTTTCAACCTGTTCGACAATCCATACCACGCCGACCTGCCCTATGTGATCAAGCAGGAGGCCGTCTTCGGTGAGGCGAGCTACAAGTTCGGCCAAATCAAGGTGACCGGCGGCGGCCGTTGGTATGACTTCAGTGAAACCCGCGACTTCATATCCGGCGGCATTTTCGCCAACGGCGACAGGCGCATCGGCGACAAGACGAAGTCCAACGGCTTTTCGCCGCGCGGGATCGTCAGCTGGCAGCCGAACCGCAGTATCAGCGTCAATGCGCAGATTGCCAAGGGCTTCCGTCTCGGCGGCATCAACGATCCGCTGAACATCCCGTTGTGCAGCACTGCGGACCAGGCCATCTATGGGCCGTTCGCGTCAGCGACCTACGACGATGAGACGCTGTGGAACTACGAGGCCGGAATCAAATACTCCCGTCGCGGAATCACCTTCAACGCAGCAGCTTTCCATAACCAAATCAAGAACTTGCAAGTCACGGTTGATGCCGGCAGCTGCTCGTCGCGGCTGGTGTTCAATGTTCCGAAGGCGCACTCGACCGGTATCGAAGCGGAACTCTCCGCCCACCCGATGCCGGGCCTCGATCTGTCGTTGGCTGGAAGCTTGATCAGCTCGAAATTCGACTCGACGATCGCCAACCCGATCCTCGCCTCGCGGACTGGCATCCGCGACGGCAACCGCTTGCCAACTGTTCCGAAATACCAGATCGCGGCCACCGCCACCTACGGCCAGCGCTTCAATGCCGATGCCGATTGGTATGTGACCGGAAGCGTTCAGCGGGTCGGCAATCGATACACCCAGCCCGGCGATCAAGAGCCGGGAGCGGGGATCTTCTCCGTTGCCGGCCTCAACCCGTCGATCTTCTTCGACCCCGCAACGAGTGCATTCGGCGTTCGCGATACGAACATCGGCTCACTGAAGTTGCCGCCATTCACATTGGTCAATCTCTCGGCCGGATTGAAGTGGGACAATGGGCTCGAGGTCGTGGCGTGGGTGAAGAACCTGTTCGACGCCAATCCGAAGCTGTCGTTCGACCGGGAGCGCGGCGGACGAGCGCGGCTCGGCTACAATGTCGGCCAGCCGCGGATCATTGGTCTGACGGCGCGCAAGAGCTTTGGGCACCGCGTGTCGGAACCGGTGTTGGCGCCCGTCGCGCCGCCGCCGCCGCCGATGGCTGAGCCAGCACCGCCACCGCCGCCCCCACCGCCTCCGCCACCGCCGGCAACGCCCGAGCGCGGCTGACCGGAGCGCAGTGAAAGACCTGAACGTGTCGCGCCGCTCGCTCCTCATCGGGGCGGGCGGCGCAGCCGTTTCACCGGCCATCGCCAAGGCCGCGCCGGCGAAGGGCGCCAGCCAGGTCGCGGTGATCGGCGCCGGCGTGTTCGGCACCTGGACCGCC
>DATENV010000215.1:0-4068 GCA_035274805.1 Sphingomicrobium sp.
GACATCTCCGAAGAGGGTGACGTACCTCCAGCCGAGACCGCTGACCGTGAGCCGCGCGAAGACGCGCGTCGACGCCGCCGGCGCCGTGGCCGGGGCGGAGCCTCCGGTGAGGCGGCCGAGAGCGTAGTCGAACCCGACAGCTCGCCGATGGTCGAACGGCCGATCGACGAGGAGCCTGCAATCGGCGAAACTGAGCCCGCCGCGGAGCCGCAGCCCGCAGCGCCCAGGCGCAGCCGGAAGAAAAAGCCGCTAGAAGCGGAAGTAACCGTACCCGAGCCGGCGCCGGCCGAAGCGCCGCCCGCGGAAACCGCTGAAGAAGCCGCGACCCTGGCCAAGCCCGCCCGGAAGCGCCGCTCGAAGAAGGCCGACGAGGCTCCGGCGGAGGCGGACTCCGCGCCAGTGGAGCCGATCCCGGTCCGCCCGGCGAACAATGACACGGCTGAGGAGCCTGGCGGCGAGCCGCGGCGGGGCTGGTGGCAGAAGACCTTCGGCTGACCTTTTCATGCCGCGTTCAGCGGTCAAAATGGTAAGCCAGCCGTCGATGAACGCGCCGCTCGCCCGCTTCGTGCGCCTGCTGATGCTCGGCCTGATGCTGTCGCTCGTCGCCATTCGCCCCGCCCTCGCGCAGGACGACAGCGGCGGCAGCGGGCCGTCGGTATTGCGCGACAGCGAAACCGAGCTGCTGTTCAGGGACGTGTCGCGGCCGCTGATCAGGGCCGGCGGCCTCGATCCGAACAGCGTCGAAGTCGTCCTGCTCAACGATCCCGAGATCAATGCCTTCGTCGATCGCGGGCAGACGGTCTACATCCAGTCAGGACTGCTGATGGCCGCCGATAATGTGAATGAGCTGCAGGGCGTCATCGCCCACGAGCTTGGTCACGTCGTCGGCGGGCATTCCATCCGCCTTCAGCAGGGCGTGAACGTGGCGACCGGAATCACCGTGGCGACGATGATTCTCGGCGCCCTCGCGATCGCGGCGGGCGCCGGAGACGCCGCGATGGGCCTGATGATGGCCGGGCAGCAGGCGGCGCTTGGCAAGCTCCTGGCCTTTACCCGCACGCAGGAGGCGACCGCCGACGCTTCGGCCATGAAATACCTCCATGCAGCGGGTATCAGCGGCAAGGGCATGCTGCAGTTCTTCGGCAAGCTGCAGAACCAGGAGTATCGCCTCGCGATCTACGCCAAGGACAGCTACGATCGCACGCACCCCTTGTCATCCGAGCGCATCGAGGCGCTCAGGCAAGGGTTCGAGGCAGATCCGGCGTGGAACAAGCCGGTCGATCCGAAGCTCGAGGCGCGGTTCGAGCGCGTGAAGGCCAAGCTCTACGGCTTTGCCGATCCCAAGCAGGCAGTCATCAAATATCCGGAGAGCGACCTCAGCGTGCCCGGCCACTACGCCCGCGCCTATGCGTACCATGTCGGCGGCTACCCGGATAAAGCCAACGCCGAGGCCGACGCCTTGCTGGCGAAGGAGCCGCGCGATCCCTTCTTCCTCGAGCTCAAGGGCCAGATCCTGCTCGAAGGCGGCAAGCCGAAGGAAGCGATCCCGCCGCTGCGCGAAGCGGTCGATCGTTCCGGGAAGCTGCCGCTGATTTCGGCGATGCTCGGCCACGCCCTCGTCGCGACCGAAGATCCGAAAAATTACGCCGAGGCCAAGCAGGTCCTCAAGGAAGCGGTGAATCGGGACAATGAGGATCCCTTCGCCTGGTATCAGCTCGGCATCATCTACGATCAGGAAGGTGATACCGCGCGGGCGGCCCTCGCGACCGCCGAGCGCAACAATCTCCAGAACAATCCCAAGCTGGCCCTCGCCAGCGCGCAAATGGCGATGAAGGGGATCCCTGTGGGAACGCCGGATTATTTGCGTGCCCAGGACATCGCGATGGTGTCGCGCGCCGAGCTTGCTAAGAAAGACAAGAGATACCGGGACAAGAAAGAATTGGCCGAGTGAACGAGACGAAGGTGCCGGCCGCGCGACACGGAGGGTTCGGCGCGGCGCTTGCCGGCGGGATCGTGAGTTCGCTGCTGACTGCGGCTCTGCTCTTTTACGCGGCCCCCGGCGTGCTCGGGACCAAGATCGTGCGGCAGGGCTTGCGCGCGGATCCGCAGATCCTGACCGAAACCGTCGATGCGTTGCGCGACGCGCAGTACCAACCGGTGCTCGAAACCAATCGCGCGGCGATCGAGACGCCCTTCGCGAGCTCCTGGAAAGGCGCGGCCAAGCCCGAGGTCACATTGGTCGAATTCTTCGACTATGCCTGCCCCTATTGCAAGGCGAGCAATCCGGCGGTCGATCGCCTGCTGCAGGAGGATAAGGGGCTGCGGGTGGTTTACCGCGAGCTACCGATCCTCGGGCCTGATAGCGTCACCGCCGCGCGACTGTCCCTCCAGGCGAGCAAGCTGGGCCGATTTGCCCAGTTCCATGACACATTGTGGGCGGCCGGCCGGCCCGCGCCGGACACCAATGCCGCCGCGGCGCATAGCGCGGGGATCGAGGTCACTCCAACGCAGGACCCCGAGATCGAAGCCGAGCTCAATCGCAACATGAAGCTCGCCGGGCAGCTTGGCGCCACCGGTACGCCGCTGTTCGTCGTCGGCGACAAGGTGATGAACGGCGCGGTTGGCTACGATATGCTCAAGGACGCCATCGCCAAGGCGCGCGAAAAAAGCTGACGCGTCAGCCGCCCTTGAAGCCCTGGGCGACGACATACCATTCGGATGAATCCTTGCGGCTGGCTGGCGGCTTGGCGTGCTTCACCGTGGCAAAATTGCGCTTCAGCTCGGCGACCAGCTCATGGTCGGCGCCGCCGGCGAGCACTTTCGCGACATAGGCGCCGCCCGGCCGCAGCACCTCCTTCGCGAAGTCCAGCCCCGCCTCGACCAGCGCCATGGTGCGCAGATGATCGGTCTGCGGGTGGCCAACGGTATTTGCCGCCATGTCGGAGAGGACGAGGTCCGCAGGGCCGCCCAGCGCCTCCTTCAGCCGGTCGGAGGCGGCATCATCCATGAAATCGAGTTCCAGGATGGCGACTCCGTCGATCGGGTCGGTCGGCAGCAGGTCGATCCCGACAATGCGCGCCTGCGGCGATGTGCGACGAACCACCTGGCTCCACCCGCCCGGCGCGATCCCGAGGTCGACGACGGCCCTAACGCTTTTGAGGAGCCCGAAGCGCTCGTCGAGCTCGAGCAGCTTGTACGCCGCGCGGCTGCGGTAATTCTCTGCCTTGGCGCGCCTGACGTAGGGGTCGTTGAGCTGCCGTTCGAGCCACCGGGTAGAGGACACTTTGCGGCCCTTCGCGGTCCTCAGCCGCTTCATTCTCTCTCCCCTTCAGGGGAGAGAAGGAGCCGCGAAGCGGCGGAAGAGAGGGGGGCTCGACGCGTGCAGGCTCCTCTCCGCAACCCTGTACCTTGCAGGGAAGAGGGGGAAGTCAGAGCACCCACCCATCCCTCGCCATCAGCGAGCGCAGGATCCCCTCACGGATGCCGCGGTCGGCAACGCCGAGATTCTTCGCCGGCCAGATTTCCATGATTGCCTCGAGGATCGCGCAGCCGGCGACGACCAGATCGGCCCGTTCATTGCCGATGCACGGCAGCGCCGAGCGCTCTTCATAGTCCATCCCGGCGATCATGCCGCTGATCTTCTGCATCGCCTCGATCGGCACGTGCAGGCCATCGACCGCGCGGCGATCGTAGGACGGCAGCGCCAGGTGGACGCTGGCGAGGGTGGTCACAGTGCCGCTGGTGCCGAGCAAGCGGATGCCATCGCGGCCTTCCGGAAGCATGGTCGCGAACTTCGAAAAGGCGCGGCGCGCGCGCTCGCGCATCCGCATATAAGCTTTGACGCGGTCTTCGCCTTCGAGCGCTTCCTTGCCCTCGCTTTCGGTCAGCGAGACGACGCCCCACGGGGCGCTCCACCAGGCGCGGATCCGCGGCGTGCCCTCTTCCTGGTCGACGAGCACCAGCTCGGTCGAGCCGCCGCCGATGTCGAAGATGAGCGCCGGGCCGTCGCCCGGCTCGAGCAGTTTGTGGCAGCCCAGAACGGCAAGCCGGGCTTCTTCGGCGGGCTCG
>DATENV010000216.1:0-5493 GCA_035274805.1 Sphingomicrobium sp.
GGCGGCACGCGCGGCATCGGCGAGGCGATCAGCATCGCCCTCAAGGACATGGGCATGCAGGTCGCGGCCAATTATGCCGGCAACGAGGAGCGCGCCCGCGCCTTCACCGACCGCACCGCCATCGCAGCCTACAAGTGGGACGTCTCCGACTTCGATGCCTGCCAGGAGGGCGTCCGCAAGGTCGAAACCGACCTCGGCCCGGTCGACGTGCTGGTCAACAACGCCGGCATCACCCGCGATGCGACGATGAAACGGATGGACCATCAGAAGTGGCAGGAGGTGATGGATACCAACCTCGGCGGCTGCTTCAACATGGCCAAGGCGGTGTTCGAGGGCATGACCAGCCGCGGCTACGGCCGGATCGTCAACATCGGCTCGATCAACGGCCAGGCGGGCCAATACGGCCAGGTCAATTATGCGGCCGCCAAGTCGGGCATCCACGGCTTCACCAAGGCGCTCGCGCAGGAAGGGGCGCGCAGCGGCGTCACCGTCAACGCGATCGCGCCCGGCTACATCGACACCGACATGGTCGCCGCCGTGCCGGAGGACGTGCTGCAGAAGATCGTCGCGCGAATTCCCGTCGGCCGGCTCGGCAAGGCGGAGGAGATCGCCCGCGCGGTCGCCTTCCTGGTCGACGAGAGCGCCGGCTTCATCACCGGCTCGACCCTGTCGATCAACGGCGGCCAGCACATGTATTGATGGAGCAGCCGAGCGCAGGGAAGCAGCGCGAAGAGACGGCGACATCCGGCCGGCGGGGCGCGCAGCGAGCCCGACCGACGTCACGGGATACACTCCGGTGACGGCCCCGCTCGAATTCGGGACTCCAACCAAACGGTCGGTGCTGATTGCCGGCCAC
This sequence comes from Sphingomicrobium sp., assembly GCA_035274805.1. GTDB lineage: Bacteria > Pseudomonadota > Alphaproteobacteria > Sphingomonadales > Sphingomonadaceae > Sphingomicrobium. The sequence continues at coordinate 857 of DATENV010000216.1, forward strand.
GCGACCTCGATCAGCCTCGAACCGGTGTTCTGGCGCGCGCTCGAAGCCGCCGCGAGCGAGCGCGGCTGCCCGCTCAATGCCCTGGTCGCGGAGATCGACGCCGCGCGGCTCGACGCGAAGCAGCCGCCCAACCTGACCTCGGCAATCAGGCAGTGGCTTTTCGCGCGAGGCTCAGCACCACGTTCGTGAACGCCGCGCCGCCGTCGGGCGCGTGGTCGAGGAACAGCGCTGGCTCGATCAGCTCCAGCTCCATGATCCTCAGCGTGCCTTCGTCGTCGGGCACGATGTCGACCCGCGCATAGGTCGCCTTGGCCGGCGCCGCCGCCAGCGCCTGCTTGGCCAGCTCGACCCCGCCCGGCGGCGCCTTGGACGGCAAGGTCACGCCGCCGAGATGCTCCTGGACGCGAAAGTCGCCGCTCTTCGGCCACTTGACCACCGCGTGGCTATATTCGCCGTCGAACAGCATCAGCGAGAATTCGCCGGTGCGCGCGATCTCCTCGATCAGCGGCTGGACGATCATCGGCTGGCGGACGCTGCCCCTCGGCAAGTCGTCGTTGGGGCCGAGGCGGTGCGTCCCCGACGCGCTCGCCGAAACCGGCGGCTTGATCACCAGCCACTCGCTGCCGAACCGCCGCCGCGCTTCCTCGAGGTCCGCGTCGCAGCAAGCCTCGACCGCGAGCGTCGGCACGGTCGACACGCCGCGTTCGGCGAGCTCGGCGAGATAGGCCTTGTCGCCGTTCCAGCGGAGCAGCGCCGGCGGGTTGATCATCGGCCAGCGCTCGGCCTCGGCGCGGTCGAGCAGCGCGAGCCAGCGCGCATAATCGAGGTGGTAGCCCCAGGCGACCAGCGGCATGATCAGGTCGTAGCCGGACATGTCGCCGATCTGCGTCCACGGAATCGGATCCACGGTGCAGCCGGCGTGCTTCAGCGCACCGGCTTCGACGTCGAACGCCCAGTCCCACGGCTCCTCATAACCCGGATCGGGCACGAGGACCGCAATGCGCAATCTAGCGGCCCAGAAGGATCCGCGCCTGGCCCGCGATCTGCGCGAGCATCGGCGCGCTGACATGGCCTTCGCTGCGCGCGCGCGCGATCAGCTCGCGGAACTGGTCGATCCGCGGCCGCTGCTGCTCGACCCATTCCTCGACCCCGGAATCGACCTTGCGGCCGCGGCAGCGCGACAGGAACTCGATCCTGAGTTGTTCGAAATCGCGCGCCAGCCCCGCGGTCAGCAGCCGCTCCCACTGGTCCGACGGCACGAACCGCGCGACCTGCTGCTGCGCCCAGTCGAGGCCGAGCGCTTCGCCGAGCCGGGTATAGGCGCTGGTCACCTCCAGCTCGTCGAGCTTGTTGCGCGCGGCGAGTGCGGCGATCCCGAACACGCCGTCGAGCTCGTACAGCCGCACCAGCAGCCGGACGATGTCGTCGCTCGCGCCGAGCGCGATCAACCGGTCGCGGCGCGCCGCGGCTTCGTTGCGCACCTCGGAGCGGATCAGCTTGGTCGCGGCGGCGGAGATCTTGCGCACCCCCGGCTCCAGCAGGGCACACAGCTTCTCGACGCGCGTCTCCCCGCCCGCCGCGCGGATGACGTCGGAAATGTGCGAGCGCACGCTCGCGGCCGCGATCGAGAACAATTCGATGCGGACCGTCTCGGGCAGGGCGTCGTGCTCGATTTCCTCCCACATCTTGTCGAGGTCGAGCAGCCGCTCGGCGACCAGGAACGCGGCCACGACTTGCTGCAGCGAGGCGCCTTCCTCCTCGATCAGGTCGAACGCGACTCCGGGTCCCAGGCGGTTGACGAGGCGATTGGCGACCTTGGTGGCGAGGATCTCGTTGCGCAGCCGGTGCGCACGGATGGCCTCGGCATGCGCCTTGCGCATCGCCTTGGGAAAAGCGTCGAACAATTGCGGGCCGACCAGCGGGTCGTCGGCGAGCTGCAGCTCCTCGGCGGCGTCCTGCAGCACCAGCTTGGAGATCGACAGCACGACCGCCAGCTCGGGGCGGGTCAGCCCGCGATTGTCCTGGCCGCGGCGAAGCAACTCGTCACTCGACCCGAGCCCCTGGACCTTGCGGTCGAGCCGGCCCGAGGCTTCGAGCAGCTCGACGGTCCGCACATGGCCCGGCAGCGCCTGCGCGCCGCCCGCCTCGGCGATCGACAAGGCAAGCGACTGCAATCGATTGTCCTCGAGCACGAGCTCGGCGACGTCGTCGGTCATCTTCGCGAGCAGGCTGTTCCGCTTGTCGAACGCAAGCTGCCCATCGCGCATCTCGCGGTTGAGCGGGATCTTGATGTTCACTTCATTGTCCGAGCAATCGACGCCGGCGCTATTGTCGATGAAGTCGGTGTTGATGCGACCGCCGTGCTCGGCGAACTCGATGCGCGCGGCCTGCGTGATGCCGAGGTTGGCGCCCTCGCCGATGACCTTGGCGCGCAGCTCGTCGGCGCTCGCCCGAAGCGCGTCGTTCGACGGGTCGCCGACATCGGCCTGGCTCTGCGCCGACGATTTCACGTAGGTGCCGATGCCACCGAACCACAGCAGGTCGACCGGGCTCTTGAGGATCGCGTTGATCAGGCTCGTCGGGTCGAGCGCCTTGGCGTCGATGCCGAGTGCCTTGCGCGCTTCGGCGCTCAGCGGGATCGATTTCTCGGTGCGCGGGAAGACGCCGCCGCCCTTGCTGATCAGCTTCTTGTTGTAATCGTCCCAGCTCGAGCGCGGCAGTTCGAACAGCCGCTTGCGCTCGGCCCAGCTCTTCGCCGGATCGGGATTTGGGTCGATGAAGATGTGGCGGTGGTCGAACGCGGCCAGCAACCGGATCGACTTCGACTGCAGCATGCCGTTGCCGAACACGTCGCCCGACATGTCGCCGCACCCGGCGGCGGTGACGGGGTCGGTCTGGACGTCGATGCCCATCTCGAGGAAATGGCGCTGGACCGAGATCCACGCGCCGCGCGCGGTGATCCCCATCTCCTTGTGGTCGTAGCCGTTCGATCCGCCGCTCGCGAACGCGTCGCCAAGCCAGAAATTGCGCGACAGCGCGATCTCGTTGGCGATGTCGGAGAAGGTCGCCGTGCCCTTGTCCGCGGCAACCACGAAATAGGGATCATCGCCGTCGTGGATGACGACGCGCTCGGGATGCACGACCTTGTCGTTGACGAGGTTGTCGGTGACCGACAGCAACGAGCGGATGAAGATGCGGTAGGTTTCGGTGCCCTCGGCCAGCCAGGCGTCGCGGTTGGTCATCGGCGGCAGCTGCTTGGGATAGAAGCCGCCCTTGGCGCCGGTCGGGACGATTACCGCATTCTTGACCAGCTGCGCCTTCATCAGGCCGAGGATTTCGGTGCGGAAATCGTCGCGCCGGTCGGACCAGCGCAGCCCGCCGCGCGCCACCGGCCCGCCCCGCAGGTGGATGCCCTCGACGCGGGGCGAGTAGACCCAGATCTCGCGCCACGGCACCGGCCGTGGCAGGCCCGGGACCATCGAGCTGTTGATCTTGAACGCTAGCGCTTCGGCGGCCGCCGGCGCGAACGCGTTGGTGCGGACGATCGCCTCGACCAGCGCGCGAAGCCGCCGGAGGATGCGGTCGTCGTCGATCGAGCGGACCCGCGCCAGCGAGCGGTCGAGCTGGTCGGCGAGGTCGGCGACCTCGCTTTCGCGCTTCTTGCCCGCCGGGTCGTGCGCCGCGACGAACAGGCCGATCAGCGCGCGCGTCGCGTTGGGCGCCCGGCGCAGCGCATCGACCACGGTGACCAGGCCGAAGCTGCTGCCGGTCTGGCGGAGGTAACGGAACCAGGCGCGCAGCCAGACCACCGGCTGCATGTCGAGCCCCGCGTAAAGCACGAGCTGGTTGAACTCGTCGTCCTCGGCCGCGCCGCACAGCACATTGGCGATCGCGCGCTCGATCTCGGTGATTCGGCGGAGGATCGCGTCGAGGTCGGCTTCGGCCCCGATCTCGACCCGGAAGTCGTGGATATAGCCGTTGCCCCCGGCGAGCGCGGTGGGGAATTCCTCAAGCACCCGGAAGCCGAAATTCTCCAGCACCGGCACGACGTCCGACAGCGGGATCAGCGCGCCGCGACGGTAGGTCTTGAGCCGCAGCTGGTCCGGCGCATCGTGGTCGATGCGCGTAATGCGCACCGCGCGATCAAACTCGTTGCTCAGCTCGCACAACCGCAGGATGTCGGCCGCGCCTTCCTCGGGCGCGGTCCGGGCGCGATAGCCATCGGGAAAGCTGCTGATGTAGGTCAGCGCCAGGCGGGTCGCGCGGGGCGCGCCGGCGGCGTGGATCAGCTCGGCCTCGACCGCGGGTGCCCAGCCGCGCACCATCTCGACCACCGCGGCATCCAGCCCGGCGGTGTCGGGCGCCGGCGCCTTCTCGTCGATATATTGGGTGTAGCGGATCAGCGCGAGGTCGGCATCGCCGAGCTCGACCGTCCAGCTGGTGATTTCTCGCCCGATCTCGTTCTCGAGCAGCATCGCGATCGCCGTGCGGCGCGCAGTGCTCAGTTCCTCCCGCGGCAGCCAGACGAAGGTGAACAGCTGGCCCTTGAGGATGCTCCGCACCTGGAGAAGCGCGGGGCGCGGCCGGTCGGCGAGCGACATCGCGATCATCACCAGCTCGCGCAGCGAAGAATAATC
>DATENV010000217.1:0-2505 GCA_035274805.1 Sphingomicrobium sp.
AGGCCTTCTTGATCTCCGCCTCGCTCGCGCCCCGCTTCAGCCCCAAGCGCTGGTAGAGGTCGAGTGCCATTGTCCTCCCATGCCGTAACCGTTCCGGCCTGACCAGATGGGTTGCCGATGGAGCGAGGCCAAGCCTAAGGCCCGCGGCATGACCGATCCCTTGGCCCTGTTCGACCAATGGTTGGCCGAAGCGCGCGCAAGCGAGCCCAACGATCCCGAAGCGATGGCGCTCGCCACCGCCGACGCGTCCGGCCAGCCGGCGGTGCGAATGGTGCTGCTGAAGGGCCACGGGCCGGCCGGCTTCGTCTTCTACACCAATGAGCAGAGCGCGAAGGGCGGGCAGCTCACGGCGAACCCCCGCGCCGCGCTGCTCTTCCACTGGAAATCGCTGCGCCGGCAGGTCCGTATCGAAGGTCCGGTCGAGCGCGTGTCGAGCGCAGATGCCGACGTTTATTTCGCCACGCGCGCGAGGGATTCGCAGCTCGGTGCCTGGGCGTCGGATCAGTCGCGGCCGCTCGACAGCCAAGAGGCGTTCGAACGGCGCTTCGCGGAAATGCAGCACAAGTTCGACGGACAAGACGTGCCCCGGCCGCCGCACTGGGGCGGCTTTCGCGTCATTCCCGAACGCATGGAGTTCTGGACCGACCGTCCGCACCGGCTGCACGAGCGGCGACTGTTCGTCCGCGAGGGCGAGGGCTGGCGCGAAAGGCTGCTTTACCCGTGAGCGAGCGCGCAACCCCGTCATCGGACCGCGTGAAGCTGACGACGCGGGCGGCGCTGGCCAGCATCGCCCTGGCGGTCACTCTGATCGGCCTTAAAGCCTGGGCAGCGGTGCAGACCTCGTCGATGGCAATGCTCGGCTCGCTCGCCGACAGCGCCCTCGATCTGGTCGCCAGCCTAGTCGTGCTGCTGGGCGTGACGGTCGCGGCCGCTCCGGCTGATCACGACCACCGCTTCGGCCACGGCAAGGCGGAGGCCCTCGCGGCGCTCGTCCAGGTCATCATCATCTCGCTGTCGGCAATCTTTATCGGGTTCCGCGCCGTCCAGCGGCTGTTGGCCCGGGCCGAAACCGCACAGGCCGAGCTCGGCATCGGGGTTTCGGTCGTCGCGATGATCCTCACCGCCGCGCTGATCAGCTATCAGCGCCACGTCGTCAGCCGCACCGGCTCGGTCGCGATCGGCACCGACCGGCTCCATTATTCGTCCGACCTGCTGCTCAACGGCTCGGTCATCGTCGCCCTCGCGCTCGAACAATTTGGCGGTCTTACGGGCGCCGACGCGCTGTTCGGCCTGTTGATTGCGCTATGGTTGCTGTGGGGCGCCTGGAGCGCTTCGAGCAGTGCGCTCGACCAATTGATGGACCGCGAATGGCCCGACGAGCTGCGCGAGCGATTTCTCGCCGCTGCGAGCGAATATCCGGAGCTGGCCGGCCTTCACGACCTGCGCACGCGCACCAGCGGCACCCATCATTTTGCGCAATTCCACGTCTGGGTTCCGGCCGACTGGACGGTCCGCGAAGCGCACGAGCGGCTCGACCGGGTCGAGGAGAAGCTCCAGCAGCGCTTTCCGGGGACCGAGATCCTGATCCACGTCGATCCCGAAGGCCAGGTCGACCGGGAGACTCTGCTGTCGCAGGAGATTACGGAGCAGGCGTCATGAGCAGCCTTCCCTTCTTCCAGGTCGATGCGTTCGCCGAGCGGCCGCTGACCGGCAATCCCGCCGCAGTGATGCCGCTCGAGCGCTGGCTCGACGACAAGGTGATGCAGGCGATCGCGGCGGAAAATAATCTCGCCGAAACCGCGTTCACCATTCCGATCGAAAGCGACGAAGCGGAGTTCCAGCTTCGCTGGTTCACGCCGACCGTCGAGATGAAGATGTGCGGCCACGCGACGCTCGCTTCGGCCCATATCCTGCTTCACGGCGAGCGCGTCCGCTTTGCCACGCTGAGCGGAATATTGACCGTCGCCCGCAACGGCGACCTGCTCGAGCTCGACATGCCGGCGGCACGGGTCGAGCCGACCGATCTGCCCGAATTGCTCGAGGCGCTCGGCACAGACGGCGAGACGTTCCTCAGCATGCAGGGCAATGGCAATGCCGTCGTCCTGCTCGCAGACGAAGGCGCGGTTCGCGCTGTACGGCCCGACTTCTCGGTCCTGGCAAGCCTGCCATACCTCGTTTCGGTGACCGCGCCCGGCGATGAGCAGGACGTCGCAAGCCGCGTGTTCGCCGCTTATTACGGCGTCCCCGAAGATCCGGTCACCGGGTCCGCGCACACGGCGATCGTTCCCTTCTGGGCGGATCGCCTCGGCCGCAACGAATTCACCGCCTTGCAGGCGAGCGAGCGTACCGGCCTGCTGCAATGCCGCCTGGAAGGCGACCGCGTGCATCTCGGCGGTCATTGCCAGACCGTGATCGTCGGCCAGTTCCAGCTTTGAGCGAGAGTCCGCGCCTCAAGCGGACGATCGGCTTGGTCGGAGCGGCCTTGCTGTCGTTCAACGGCGCGGT